>NZ_WCIN01000026.1:0-31513 GCF_009025755.1 Klebsiella sp. RCJ4 | reverse complement strand
TTTCTGTTTCTGCTGATTTTCGCCATCCGCGGCATGTCCGCCGCCGTCAACCGCTTCTTCCCGGAACCGGCTCCCGCGCCGAAGGCCGCACCCGCCGCCGTAGCGCCCGCTGACGACTTCGCCCGCCTGGCGCCGGTGATTGCCGCCGCTATCCACCACCATCGCCGCTTAACCCTTAATTCACGGAGGAATCCATGACCGTTGCCATTACCGATGTCGTCCTGCGCGACGCCCACCAGTCCCTTTTCGCCACCCGCCTGCGCCTCGACGATATGCTCCCCGTTGCGGCCGCCCTCGATGACGCGGGCTACTGGTCCCTTGAATGCTGGGGCGGCGCCACCTTTGACGCCTGCATCCGCTTCCTCGGCGAGGACCCCTGGGTCCGCCTGCGCGAGCTCAAAAAGGCCATGCCGAAGACCCCGCTGCAGATGCTGCTCCGCGGCCAGAACCTGCTCGGCTACCGCCACTACGCCGATGACGTGGTGCAGCGCTTCGTTGAGCGCGCCGTCAAAAACGGCATGGACGTGTTCCGCGTCTTCGACGCCATGAACGACCCGCGCAATATGCAGGCCGCCCTGCAGGCGGTGCGCAGCCACGGCGCCCACGCCCAGGGCACGCTCTCCTACACCACCAGTCCGGCCCACACCCTGCAGACCTGGCTCGACCTGACCGAACAGCTGCTGGAGACCGGCGTCGATTCCATCGCGATTAAGGATATGTCCGGCATTCTCACCCCGATGGCGGCCTTCGAGCTGGTGAGCGAAATCAAAAAACGCTATGACGTCAGGCTGCACCTGCATGCTCATGCCACCACCGGGATGGCGGAGATGGCCCTGCTGAAGGCCATCGAGGCCGGCGTCGACGGCGTCGATACCGCCATCTCTTCCATGAGCGCCACCTACGGCCACCCGGCCACCGAGGCGCTGGTGGCGACGCTGGCAGGCACAAAACACGACACCGGGCTGGATATCCTGAAGCTTGAGAGCATTGCGGCGTACTTCCGCGAGGTGCGCAGGAAATACCACGCCTTTGAAGGCCAGCTGAAGGGCACCGACAGCCGTATCCTCGTGGCCCAGGTGCCGGGCGGGATGCTCACCAACCTCGAGGGCCAGCTGAAGCAGCAGAACGCCGCCCACCGTCTGGATGAGGTGCTGGCGGAAATCCCCCGCGTGCGCGAGGACCTCGGCTTTATCCCGCTGGTCACCCCGACCTCGCAGATTGTCGGCACCCAGGCGGTGCTTAACGTGCTGACCGGCGAACGCTACAGAACCATCGCGAAGGAGACCGCCGGGATACTGAAGGGCGAGTACGGCCACCCCCCGGTGCCGGTGAACGCGGCATTACAGGCGCGCGTGCTGGACGGAGCAGAGGCCATCACCTGCCGTCCGGCGGACCTGCTGAAGCCGGAGCTGGCGCAGCTGGAAGCCGACGTGAAGCGCCAGGCGCAGGAGAAGAATATTCAGCTTGCCGACAACGCCATCGACGACGTGCTCACCGTGGCCCTGTTCCCGCAGGTCGGCCTGAAGTTCCTTGAGAACCGCCACAACCCGGCGGCGTTCGAGCCGCTGCCGCAGGCTGAAGAGGTCAAACCGGCGGTGAAAGCAGAGAAACCGGCCGCCTCCGGCGTCTACACCGTGGAAGTGGAAGGTAAGGCCTTTGTGGTGAAGGTCAGCGACGGCGGCGATATCAGCCCGCTGACGGCAGCGGCCCCCGTTCAGGCCACGGCCCCCGCAGCCGCCCCGGCAGGTGCCGGCACCCCGGTGACCGCGCCGCTGGCGGGCACCATCTGGAAGGTCATTGCCACGGAAGGCCAGACGGTGGCCGAGGGCGACGTGCTGCTGATTCTGGAAGCCATGAAGATGGAAACCGAAATCCGCGCCGCGCAGGCCGGGACCGTGCGCGGTATCGCGGTGAAATCCGGGGACGCGGTGGCTGTGGGCGACACCCTGCTGAGCCTGGCGTAAGGAAGAGGAACGGAAATGGAAAGTCTGAACGCCCTGATTCAGGGCATGGGGCTGATGCACCTCGGCGCCGGCCAGGCCGTCATGCTGCTGGTGAGCCTGCTGCTGCTGTGGCTGGCCATCGCGAGGAAGTTCGAGCCGCTGCTGCTGCTGCCGATTGGCTTCGGCGGTCTGCTGTCGAATATCCCGGAGGCCGGGCTGGCGCTGACCGCCCTGGAGAGCCTGCTGGCGCACCACGACGCCGGACAGCTGGCGGTGATTGCCGTGAAGCTCCACTGTACGCCGGATGTCCACGCCATCAGGGAGGCGCTGGCGCTGGCCCTGCCGTCGGTGCAGGGGCAGATGGAGGAGCTCGCCGTGGATATGGGCTACTCCGCCGGGGTGCTGGCCATCTTCTATAAGGTCGCCATCGGCTCGGGTATCGCCCCGCTGGTGATTTTTATGGGCGTCGGGGCGATGACCGACTTCGGCCCGCTGCTGGCCAACCCGCGCACCCTGCTGCTGGGGGCGGCGGCGCAGTTCGGCATCTTCGCCACGGTGCTGGGGGCGCTGACGCTGAACTACTTCGGCATCATCAGCTTCACCCTGCCGCAGGCGGCGGCCATCGGCATCATCGGCGGCGCGGACGGGCCGACGGCGATTTATCTGTCGGGCAAGCTGGCGCCGGAATTACTCGGGGCCATCGCGGTGGCGGCGTACTCGTATATGGCGCTGGTGCCGTTAATCCAGCCGCCGATTATGAAGGCGCTGACCAGCGAGAAGGAGCGGAAAATCCGCATGGTGCAGCTGCGCACGGTGAGTAAGCGGGAAAAAATCCTCTTTCCGGCGGTGCTGCTGCTGCTGGTGGCGCTGCTGCTGCCGGACGCGGCGCCGCTGCTGGGGATGTTCTGCTTCGGCAACCTGATGCGCGAGAGCGGGGTGGTGGAGCGCCTGAGCGACACGGTGCAGAACGGGCTGATAAATATCGTGACCATTTTCCTCGGGCTGTCGGTGGGGGCCAAGCTGGTGGCGGACAAGTTCCTGCAGCCGCAGACGCTGGGGATACTGGTGCTGGGGGTGATTGCGTTCTGCGTGGGGACGGCGGCGGGGGTGCTGATGGCGAAGCTGCTGAACCTGTGCAGCCGGAACAAAATCAACCCGCTGATTGGCTCGGCCGGGGTGTCGGCGGTGCCGATGGCGGCCAGGGTATCGAACAAAGTGGGTCTGGAGTCGGACGCGCAGAACTTCCTGCTGATGCACGCGATGGGCCCGAACGTGGCGGGGGTGATTGGCTCGGCGATTGCCGCCGGGGTGATGCTCAAGTACGTGCTGGCGATGTAAAAACGTATTGTTCCCGGCTCGCGCTGCGCTTAGCCGGGCTACCCGCCCGGACGGGCGCCGCGCCCGCCTCCGGGAAATACCCCAGGCTACGGCGCAAAAGCCCGATCGGGTGGTACGTAAAACATCGTATTCCTACTGGATGAGTTCTGAAATCAGTAAATCTGTGGGCCGATTCAGCGCCGTCGGCCCCTAAAAAAGAGAAAATGACCTTTTGATGTCAATTCGCCCAATGTTTGCCCGAAAAATCACGCACTGGTTTGCCCGACGTTCGTTTCAGAACCGCATCTTCCTGTTGATCCTGTTTACCTCGACAATCGTGATGCTGGCCATGTCATGGTATCTCACCAGCATTACGGAGGAACGCCTGCATTACCAGGTGGGACAGCGCGCGCTGATTCAGGCCATGCAGATCTCCGCCATGCCTGAACTGGTTGACGCGGTAGAAAAGCACGATTTACCGCGCATTAAAGAACTTATCGACCCGATGCGATCGTTTTCCGACGCCACCTATATCACCGTCGGTGACGCGAAAGGCAGGCGCCTGTATCACGTGAATCCAGAGGAAATCGGTAAATCGATGGAAGGCGGAGACAGCGACGAGGCGCTGTATAACGCCAAAAGCTACGTGTCGGTGCGTAAAGGATCGCTCGGTTCGTCATTACGCGGCAAGTCGCCGATCTAGGACAGCACCGGGAAGGTGATCGGTATTGTATCGGTGGGCTACACCATCGAACAGTTAGAAAACTGGCTGAGTCTGCAAATCGGATCGCTGATGATCCCGATGGCGATCATGCTGCTTCTGCTGCTCTACTGCGCCCGGCGCTTCTCGCTGCATATCAAAAAACAGATGCTGAATATGGAACCACAGCAGCTCTCACAGTTGCTTATCCAGCAGAGCGTCCTGTTTGAATCGGTCTTTGAGGGGCTGATAGCCATTGACTCCCACTACCGAATTACCGCCATCAATCAAACCGCAAGGAGGCTATTAAACCTGAGCCAGCCGGAAACCATTCTGATTGGCAAAAGCATCAGCAGCGTGATCTCTCAGGAGGCATTCTTCTATGACGCGCCGCAGACAAATAAAAAAGACGAAATCGTCACTTTTAATCAGATTAAAGTGATCGCCAGCCGTATGGCCGTCACGCTTAATAACGAGCCCCAGGGCTGGGTCATTAGCTTTCGCAGTAAAGACGATATCAACACTCTGAGCCTGCAGCTCAGCCAGGTCCAGCAGTACGCGGATAACCTGCGCGCCGTACAGCACGAGCATCGCAATCTGATCTCCACCATTGCCGGGCTGCTGTTTTTAAAACGCTACGATAACGCGCTGGATCTTATTCAGCAGCAGTCTGAGAGCCACCAGAAAGTGCTCGATTTTATTGCCCGCAATTTTAAAGTGAACCACCTTGCCGGGCTGCTGATCGGCAAATATTACCGCGCCAAAGAGCTCGGATTAGAGCTGGTCTTCGATCCCGCCTGCCACGTTGAAACTCTCCCCTCTTCGCTGTCGCATAATGAATGGATCTCGATCGTCGGCAATTTGTTGGATAACGCCTACAACGCTGCCCTACGTCAGCCGGCAGGTTCAAAGCAGATCGAATGCCTGATCAACAGCGAGGGCGGCGAAGCGATCGTCGAGATCGCCGACCAGGGCTGCGGGATTGAGGAATCGCTGCGCGATCGTATTTTTGAGCGCGGCGTGACCAGCAGCGACAGCGGCGATCACGGCATCGGACTCTGGCTGGTTCGCAGCTACGTTGAGCAGGCGGGCGGCAATATCGTCGTCGATGACAACATCCCTTTTGGCACTATTTTTACCCTTTATATCCCCCTGACCCGAGATGAACACCATGGATAGCATCACCACTCTCATCGTTGAAGACGAACCTATGCTGGCGGAAATTCTGGTGGATACCATCAAGCAATTTCCCCAGTTCGAAGTCATTGGCATTGCGGATAAACTGGAAAGCGCAAAAAAGATGCTTCGCCTCTATCAGCCCCAGCTCACCCTGCTGGATAACTTCTTACCCGATGGCAAAGGACTCGATTTGATCCGCCACGCCGTCAATACTCATTATAAAGGGCGCATCATTTTCATCACCGCCGACAACCATATGGATACCATCAGCGAAGCCCTGCGGATGGGCGTTTTTGATTACCTGATTAAACCCGTTCACTATCAGCGCCTGCAGCATACGCTTGAGCGTTTTGCCCGCTATCGCAGCTCTCTTCGCTCAAGCGAGCAGGCAAGCCAGACCCATGTTGACGCCCTGTTCAATATCCAGGCAAAAGAGCACGCGGAAGCCGCAGGCTCTCCGCTGCGGGGTATTGATGAGAGCACCTTTAATCGGGTATTACAGCTCTTTGCCGACCCGGAAACGGTCCATACCGCAGACACCCTGGCCCGTATTCTCGGCAGTAGTAAAACCACCGCCCGCCGCTACCTTGAGCAGGGCGTTAAAAACGATTTCCTTGAGGCTGAAATCAGCTATGGCAAAGTCGGCAGACCGGAGCGGATTTATCACGGTAAACATCCTGCGCATATTTAAGCACCGGGAGATGCCCTGTTGAGTGTGCATCTCCTTTTCACTCGCTTATTCCACCGTGTAGCTGACAATAATTTGCCCTTTTTTCATCTTCACCTGGGAAATGACGACTTTACCCAGTTCGGACAGGCTGGCCACGTGCGTCCCGCCGCAGGGATAGCTCTGCATGTCGCCGAACCCGACCTTGCGCAGGCCATCGGCAAAAGTAAGCTGACGCGGTAAATTGTCTGCCTGCCAGGCCTCAACTTTTTCCAGCAGCGCGCTGGCCTCGGGCAGCCCGCCATGCGCGCCTGGGGCAAAAATAATACGGCTTTCTCCCGGCCAGTGATGTCCTTTGATCGGCTGCCAGCCCGACAGCTCCCCGGCCTGGGCAAGCGCGTGCCCGGCGGAGTGCAGACGCGCGTGCAGCCGTCGGCTCTCTGGATCGATGCGGATCGTGACCTCGCCGGCCGGCAGCGGCTGTGAAACGATATGCGCCACGCTATCGCCGCGGCTAACCACGCCCTCGACGGCGAGGCCGGCAATCCAGCCGCGATCCGCCGGCTGCCCGCCGCCCTGCGGGTGAAACAGCGTGCGATCCAGCTCAATGGCATAGCGGCCATCGGCTTCGCTCAGGCAGTTGACGACTTGCGCAAGGCATTCCTCGGCGTCGCTGGTGTAATAAAGGCGTTCAGTCATGGTTGTCCTCCTCTCTGTCAGGACAGTATATTGATATTGCTGGCGGCGATAATCCCGCCTGACATCAACGCAATTTTGCTTCGGAAGCACAAATGAATCTGAGCCTACTGCCCGACCTCGCCCTGTTCGTACAGATTGTGGAACAGGGCAGCTTCTCCGCCGTCGCACGCCAGGCTGGCGCAACGCCTTCGGCGATCAGCCGCAGCGTCTCGCGCCTGGAGCAGGAGATGGGCTGCAAGCTGCTGCACCGCACCACGCGCAAGCTGCGCCTCAGCGATGCCGGGAAAATGGTGTATGAACATGCGCTGGAGATGCTGGAATCGGCGCGTCTGGCCATGGACTCCGCCAGCAGTATCCAGGCGGTGGCGCAGGGCAAGCTCACGCTCAGCGTGCCGAAAGCCGTGGGACGGTTTGCCATTCACCCGCTGATGCTGGAATTTTTTAACCGCTACCCGAAGATCGACGTCTGTCTGCGGCTTGAGGATCGGGTTCTCGATTTTATTGATGACGGCATCGATCTGGCGCTGCGTATCACCCCTACCCCCTCGCCGGGGCTGCACGGTAAGCCTTTGATGACCATCAGCCACGTCATCTGCGCGACGCCCGGCTATCTGGAGCACTATGGAACGCCGCAAACGCCGCAGGATCTGCGCGAACATAGCTGTATCAGCCTTGGCGAGACGCCCGCCGATTCGCGCTGGAAGTTCCGCCGCGGGGGGAAAACGGAAACAATTCAGACTCACGGCCGCTACGCCGCCAACCATACCGCCGTGCGCCTCGATGCCGTGAAGCAGAATCTGGGCATCGGCAGCCTGCCGCTGTTTACCGCCCGTGAGGCGCTGGCGCGCGGCGAGATTGTGCAGGTTTTACCGGAGTGGGAGTTTATCAGCCGCTATTCCGGCCAGCTCTGGCTACTGTGGTCGGGCAATAAGCATATGCCCGCCAGAATGCGGGCGATGATTGATTATCTTAGCGAGAAGATGAAGCCGGCTTCAGGTAGCCCAGCTCTAACGCCGCGATCGAAAACCACGGAATAAGCGGCTATGAATAAAAACGGGGATGCGATATCACCCCCGTTGATTCATCTTGATGATCAAGATCGTTTACTGATGGTGGGTTGTTAAGCGTAATTTATTATAATTAATCAGGCTTCCCGCCTTAATTATCTCCCGCTCTGCTGAGGTGAGCCCCTCCATGTAAAGAGAGATCTCTTTAATGGGGCGATCGTGGCCGATCACGAACGCGGTAATCTGACGCAGATCGGTTTCCAGGGCTGACCTGATCCCCGGGATATAGATGAAGTCGCCGACCTCAAACTCCGGCAGCGCCTTCATCTGCAATGGCAGCATTCCCCAGTTAATCACGTTCGAACGATAGCGCTTCGTGGCATACTGCTGGGCAATATTTGCCAGGCCACCAAGGACTCTCTGGCAGCTGGCGGCTTGCTCTCGGGCGGAACCATCGCCGGGTTTGACCGCATAAACCATGCTGCCAATCTCCGTCTGCTCAAGCGTGACATTTTCCTGCCCCGGAAGTTGGCGGATCCGGGAAAAAACCGCCTCAAGCTGCGGCTCCAGACGACAAGGATCGTCCCCCTCGATTCGTAATTTTTCCAGCGCCGCAATCTTCTTACTACGGCCGACATAGCCCGGATCGCGTCGCGAAAGGGTAAACTCAGCCAGCCCTAACGGATTGGAGCGAAATGATGAGGTTTCGCCTGATGGAATCAGTTCATCGGTGGTGGTCACCGGATCCATGATTTTTGAGGTCACGTTTAACAAAATATTGTCCGTCAGCTCACTCATCTCCGGCCAGTCTTTTATATTGGGGCCGTAGATCAGCGATTGGCGGGACGCTCCTTTAATAAACCCTTGATAAACACGGCTCCGATAAGGTGAAGCATCAAATTCATACTGCGGAATGTCTTCCCAGCAATCGAGCGCGGAAGCCGATGTCAGCACGCCCCCATTGGCAGCCGTCGCCGCTATGGAGCGGGCATCCATCAGCGCAACGGCCGACATTTGCCCATTCCCGGGTTTGGACCCTTCCCGGTTGGGAAAATTACGCGTCGTGTGGCGAATGCTCAGTCCATTATGCATGGGCGTGTCGCCTGCGCCGAAGCAGGGGCCGCAAAATGCGGTACGCATAATTGCGCCGGCGCTCAATAACGCGGTGGTCATGCCCTTTTTAGTCAGGTCCATCAACACCGGCTGGGAAGAGGGGTATATCGCGAGAGAGAAAGCGCTATCGCCGCAGGCGTGATTTTTCAAGGCATGAGCCGCCTCGACCACGTTAACATAATTTCCGCCAGCGCAGCCGGCGATGATCCCCTGCTGAATCCGCAGCTTTCCATGTTCGACTTTATCCAGCAGGGAGAGCCTGGCGCGTCCCTGGGAAATGTTATCCGCCGCAATCTCAACCTCGTGCAAAATATCCTGCAAATTCTCATTAAGCGTATCAATTTCATATACGTTGGCAGGGTGAAAAGGCAAGGCGATCATCGGCTTGATGGTGCTTAAATTCACTTCTATGCAGCCATCATAGTAGGCCATCTCTTTTGCTGAGAGCGGACAATAGTCTTGTTCCCTGCCGTGAATACGCAGGTAGTTTTTTGTCTCTTCATCCGTTTGCCAGATGGACGATAAACAGGTGGTCTCCGTGGTCATCACATCTACGCTATTCCTGAAGTCGGTAGACATTGTCGCCACCCCAGGCCCCACAAACTCCATAACTTTATTTTTCACATAACCGCGCTCGAACACCGCGCCAATTATCGCCAGGGCAATATCCTGAGGGCCAACGCCGGGCGAGGGTTTCCCTGTCAAATACACGGCGACAATCTCAGGATAATCAATATCCCAGGTCTCTCCGAGCAGTTGCTTAACCAACTCGCCGCCCCCCTCGCCAACCGCCATGGTCCCTAAAGCGCCATAGCGCGTATGGCTGTCTGAGCCCAGGATCATTTTCCCACCGCCGGCCATCATCTCGCGCATATATTGATGAATAACTGAGATATGGGGCGGGACATAAATGCCGCCATATTTTTGCGCTGAGGACAAACCAAATATATGATCGTCGCTGTTGATAGTGCCGCCGACAGCGCAAAGCGAATTATGGCAATTCGTCAGAACATAGGGTAATGGAAAACGTTCCATTCCCGAGGCCTTAGCAGTCTGGATGATGCCCACAAAAGTAATATCGTGGGAGGCCATTGAATCAAATTTAATTTTTAACTGCTGTTCATTCCCTGAAGTATTATGGGCGGAGAGGATCGACCACGAGATCGTTCCCTTGCGCGCCTCATGCTTCTCTAACGCGACTGACCCCTTATCAGCGGCAATAATACCGTGCTGATGTGATATATAGACTCCGTGGTCATACAATTTAATCATCACATATATCCTTAGATGTTGAAAAAACACGCCTGACATTAGCCATTCGATAAAAATGGCTGACCGCGATTAATAAAATGGGAAGAAAACAGGCAGCAAAATAAAGCTGACAATGACCGATATCAAAATAAGCGGCAATCCAACCTTAACGTAATCGACAAATTTGTAGCCACCCGCGGAAAAAATCATCATATTAGCCGGGGTGCCCACCGGCGTTGCGTAAGCACATGAACAGCCGATAACAATCGCCATTAACACCGCCCGGGGATCGGCGCCCATAGAATGAGCAATAGACAGGCCAATCGGCATTAATAAAGCGGCGGTTGCCGTATTCGACATGAAATTGGTTAACGCGCAGGAGATTATCAATACGGCGCTCAGAAGTAAGAAAGGCGACGCCTGCTGGCCTAATAACGCGATAATTGAGCGCGCCATAATGGCGCCAGCGCCGGTGGTTTCCAGCGCTTTTGCTAATGCCAGAGTGCCGCCGAAGAGGAAAATCGTCTGCGAGTCGATAGCCTGGTAAGCCTGTTTTTCCGTAATGACCCGGGTCACAATCAACGACAATGCGCCAATTGAACCGACGATCGCAATCGGCAAACCAATTTGTTTCTCAAAAATCATGCCCAGTACGGTCAGGATTAATACCGATAGCGCAATCACCTGCTTATATTTCGGGCATGCCTGCGCTTTAATATTATTAACACTTTGACGCTGGGCCACATTCGTTTTTGGCAATATGCGATAGCCGATCGTCACAAAATAGAGTATGCCGCAGGCCAGCATCGGAATGCCTAACTTAGCATATTCAAAAAACCCGAAGCGTTGACCAACCTGCTCCAGCGCCGACTGCGCGATAAGATTGCCGGGTGAGCCGATCAGCGATAAATTTCCCCCCAGCGCCGAGGCAAAAGCCAGCGGCATAAGCAAGCGCGACCGGGCATATCCTGATTTCATCGCTGCGCCAATCACCACAGGAATGAGGACCGCCGCCGTGCCGGTATTGGATAGCAGCCCGGAAAGCGTTCCGCAGACCAGCATAATGACGACTATCAGCTGCTTTTCTGTCCTGGCGTAGCGTGTAACCATACTACCAATTTTATCCGTCACCCCGGTTTCGAATAAGGCGCCGCCAACCACAAACATAGCCACAAACAAAATCACATTTTGATTAATAAAACCGGCAAAAGCCGTTTTGACATCAAAAACCCCGGTCACCACCAGAGTAATACAAACAATCATGGCCGTTACCGCTAAAGGTATTTTTTCCCAAACAAACATGACAATAGAAAAAACCAATAGCGACAACGTAATCGTAACTGGAGACATAAATATATCGCACCTCACCTTGCTAAAAGGCTATGTTTTCTTAATAAGAGGACTTACCCCCGGGCATCAGAGGATGCCCGGGCAAACCTTCATCTCCTTAAAGATTATTTAAATTACCCCCCAGGCGATTAACATCTCCCACCACCATACCCCAAGGGTGATTTGCAGAATAAAAGTCAGCAATGCTAATATCCCACCAATAATCCACCATGATTTGATATCATTATAGCCAACGCCAAAAATAACTGGCCCAGCCGCACCGCCGTAGTGGGTTACCATGCCCCCATAAGAGTTGCTGAATAATAGCGCGAGCGCGGTGAGCATTATCGGTGCGCCAGAAACATTCGCCAGCATGGCAAAGACCGGTACCATGGCGACAATATAAGCACTCCCTGACGCGAAGAAATAACGAACCAATATGCTCAGTGCGACAATCACAATAAAAGCGACATTGCCGTGGCCATCAAAGGAAATATTATTTTTAAGCGCCTCTGCAAGCCATACGAAAAATCCAACCTTAGAGAGCAATGAGCTTAAACCAATAATACCCCCGTACCAGATGAGCGTATTCCATCCTCCTTTATTCTTAATCACGTCATCCCAGGTGACGATTTTCAATACCAGCATCAGCGCCATTACGCAGATTGCAACGGTAGACTCATTGACCCCCAGGGCGCTGCTGAATACCCAACCGCCGAGCGCAAGAACAAAGAGGCAAGACAGCATCTTTTCCCGCACCGTCATCGGCCCCAAAGCGTCTATGCCTGTCTGAGCGATCTTTTTATTATCAACCCGCTTTAATTCTGGCGGATACAGCTTGTAGGTAATCAGCGGCGTCAGCAGCAACATAATGATGCCAGGTAGTCCTGCGGCCAGCGCCCATCCTCCCCAGCTCAATTTTAGGTGGCAAATATCTTCGATCATTTTCAGCGCGAGGATATTCCCGGCCATGGCGGTGAAGAACATGTAGCTGGTCGTTTTAGTGTCCATATAGATGTTCAGCATGAGGTAATGGCCCACGCGCTTCGCGCTCCGCTCCGGCTCTGACCCTAAGGCGACGGCGACGCTATTGATTATGGGTAAGACGATGCCGCCGGCGCGGGCAGTATTCGACGGCGTGGCGGGCGCCAGAATCAGGTCAAGAAAAGCGGTAACATAGCCAAGGCCCAACGTCGTGCTGCCAATCTTGCCGATAAGAATATAAGCAATTCTTTTACCCAATCCGGTAATCACAAATGCCGCGCTCAGGGTAAATGCAGAAAAGACTAACCAGGTGGTACCTGATGAATATCCGCTTAATACGCTGGCGGCTTTTATCGAACCGCCACCCAAATTGCCCACAATCACCATTGATGCCGCAACGGCGATCAGCAGTACCACGGGTTCAGAAAACGGTTTAATCACTAAACCTACAATCGCTGCCAGATAGATACCGGATAATACCCAGGCAAGTGTTGATAATCCTTCCGGCGCCGGGCATAAACTGATGAGTAACGGTATTGCTATAATAACAAGCAGCTTCCATAATTTATTATTTTGCATTTCCATTCCTTACCTGCACTCAATATTTGAGGATGCTTGTTGAACGTATTCACATGCCTCCCCTCTCCTCTTCTACGGTGGATTGATAGATAAGCGGAGGGTGGATATTTATTCGGGGATGTAAACCGTTCCTGAAAGGATTTTCCGCGCGGTGCGTATAACCGATGCCCGAATATCCTCCGGGCGCTCAGCTGTATGACTTAAATCGACGTCGATCCCCCCGCTGGGGTGTTCGACCGTAATAACGCCATCGCCCGATAGCTTCGTCAGTTCATTCGCAATGGTGCCTGGAATAACGCATGCGCTTGCCAGACCGATAGCGCCGGTAATCGCCAGCGATTTATGACAGTTATGCGGCATAAAATAACGTACATTTATCGTTCCGCCGCTTAGCCCCGGAGAAATCAGAACCGGTTTAGGGATAACCATATTGCTCACATCCCCAAACCCCATCGCCTTCCCGGCCTGACGGCGAATAGATTCCAGCGATTTGAGTAAGGCTGTATCCCGATCTAATTCGCTGGCAGATTCATATCCGGTTTTTCCCAGACTCTGGGCCGGGATCACCACCATAGGCATCGCCATATCAATACAGGTCACTCGTACATTATCAAAGACTTCCATACGATTGCCCGTTGGGAAAAGCTGGCCGGATTTTGCGCCCGCGGCATTCAGAAAAGTCAGCGCAACCGGCGCGGCATGGCCTGGAACGCCATCGATTTGCGTATTGCCTTCATAAATAACCTTTCCATCTGGTGTTTGAACGTCAGCGTCAACAAAGGTATTGGTGTTCACATTTCTTATACGCACTCGCGTAACCGGCGACACCGCCTTAACCAACCCATGTTCAATGGCAAAGCCGCCAACCGCGCACAGCATATTGCCGCAGTTTGGCGTCGTATCCACCCGCCGTTCATTGACGATGACCTGAACAAACAGATAATCGATATCCGCTTTGTCGCTTAGGGATTGACTAATAATGGCCACTTTACTGGTTTGCGGGCTCCCTCCGCCAATACCGTCAATCTCCAGCTCGTGACCGGATCCCATTATGGTTAACAAGCACTCATCACGTTTCTGAATATCCTTGGGTAAATCATCTGCTAATAGAAAGGCACCTTTTGATGTCCCTCCACGCATTAATACACAGGGAATGCTCTTCATAGCATGTTCCTTATCCGCCAGAAATAAATAGAAGAATTGAATAAAACGCCGCGTGAATTTAATTGGTTTTATGTTCTTTAAGATTTTTATTTACTTAATTAACGGCCAGATAAATCACGTCAGATATTTTACCGATTCATTCTACTTGCAAGAATTTCGCTGGTTGATAAAATTTTGCCATAAGAGTTATTCCTGCTAAGTATTAATAAAAAAGCATGTCTGCTTAATAATGACTTGTCGTCTACTTAGAACAACGCTTATTAAACCCTACGGAGCAATAATGAAAAATGAACTATCCGGTATGAAAGCCTTTGTCACGGTGGCAGAGCTTGGCTCATTTAGCAAAGCCGCCGAGCAGCTCAGCCTCTCGCAGCCGGCACTCACCAAAAAGATAAAAAAAATAGAGAGTCATCTGAATATTGCGCTGTTCGAACGAACCACGCGAAAACTTGCGCTTACCCAGGCCGGAAAAATACTGCTCCCCAAGGCAAAAGCGTTGATTTCCAGTCTTGATGCGGCAATATTTAACCTCAACGATTCAACTTCTCAATTACATGATACCGTTACGCTATCTTGCATTCCGACCGCCGTATTTTACTTTTTACCGCGCGCTATCGTGCAATTTAATAAAAACTACCCCAACATCAAAGTACGAATTTATGAACAAGGTATAGAAACGTGCATGAACTCGGTACGAAAAGGCGAAGTTGATTTTGGAATAAACATGAACTTCATCACATATCCAGACATCGATTTTATCCCCCTGGTGAATGAGCCTTTTGTTCTGGCCTGTCGGCAAGACCACCCTCTGGCGTGTCGAAAATTAGTCGAATGGCGGGAACTGGTGAGCCAGACCTTAATCGGCGTCAGGAAATCAAGCGGCAACCGACAGTTAATAGAGAAATGCCTGGCGGATAAGCCCTGGCGACTGGATTGGTTTTATGAAGTCAGGCATTTGTCGACCTCGCTCGGCCTTGTCGAAGCCGGACTGGGCGTCTCGGCGCTTCCCTGTCTGGCTATGCCCCATAGCGGCAATAGCACCGTCGTGAGCGTTCCGCTCGTGGAGCCGGTTATCCGGCGGACGCTTGGTATGATCCGCGTAAAGAACAGACCTCTCTCCGCGGCGGCGGAACGATTAGCTTCGCTCTTACTGCTTATGTGGACGGATGAAGCGGGCGCGCTATGGCGCAACGTCGTTGATGCCACTCACAATACCTGAGCGCCGCGCCGGCCGCTTCGTCCCCCGGTTAAGGCGCCAGGGCAATCACCTCGGCCGCCCAGCGCTGAAATCCTTCGACGTCCAGCCCCAGCGCCACCCGTGCATTTGCCGGCTGGCCCAGCCTGCCTTCGATATCAACCACCGTGGTGCCTGAGGTCCATGTACCCTGGGTTTCTACCGCCACAAAGCATGGTTCAAGGGTAAAGAGCTGCGGGCGAACCAACCACGCAATCGCGCACAGGTCGTGCATACGCAGCCCGCTGCTCATGCTGCCGCTACGGTAGTGGCTAAACAGCGCGTGCAGCATTTTCCCGGTCAGATTCAACGTTGGCAGAGTGGCGAGGTAATCCGGCGCCAGCATCGCCTGATTGGTGACGTCCAGCCCGCACATGACGATATCCAGCCCGCTGTTGAACACTTTAGCCGCCGCTTCCGGGTCGATGGCGATGTTAAATTCCGCATTCGGCGTAAAGTTGCCGCGCCCGGCGGAGCCGCCCATGATCGCCAGGCGACGGATATTAAAGCGGCATTCCGGGTACTGGGTCAGCAGAAGCGCAATGTTGGTTAACGGGCCGATCGCCACCAGGGTCATCGGCTCCGGGGCGTGCATCAGCGCGTCGCGGATCGCCTGAAACGCCGGTTTCGCCAGCGGCTGGCGGTGATGTTCAACGAAATCGTAGCCTTCCATACCGGACTCGCCGTGCACCGAGGCGGCGTCGCGCAGAGGGCGAACCAGCGGCATCGACGCGCCCTGGGCCAAGGGAACATCGGCGTTCCAGAAATGCAGAAGCTGAAGGGCGTTGCGTGTCGTTTTCTCCACCGACACGTTGCCCGCCACCGTGGTCATCAGCTGCAGATCAAGCTCGGGGGCGAACAGCGCGGCGGCAATCGCCGCGGCGTCATCAATGCCGGGATCGGTATCCAGTATGATAGGTAAGCGCATCGTTTCTCCATAAAAAATGCCAGACGTTAAGTCTGGCATCTTCTCATACTGCGGCGGAAAAGAACTTACTCTACTTCACGGACATCTACGCGCAGCTCTTTCGGCACCTCGAAAACGATGTTCTCTTCGCGGCCTTCCAGCGGCACCGCTTCGCCGCCGCCCAGCTCCTGCAAACGAGAAATCACGTTCTGTACCAGGATATCCGGCGCCGATGCGCCCGCGGTCACGCCGACGCAATCCGCCTCTTTGACCCAGGCTTCCTGGATATCGGTCGCGTCGTCGATCAGATAGGCCGCTTTCCCCATCCGCTGCGCCAGCTCGGCCAGGCGGTTAGAGTTAGAGGAGTTCTTCGACCCCACCACCAGCACCACGTCGGCCTGCCCGGCCAGCGCGCGGACGGCTTCCTGACGGTTAGTCGTGGCGTAGCAGATATCATCTTTACGCGGCCCGACGATTTTCGGGAAGCGCTCGCGCAGAGCGTCAATCACGTCGGAGGTATCGTCGACGGAGAGCGTCGTCTGGGTCATAAACGACAGCTTAGCGTCGTTTTTCACGTCCAGCGTCCAGACATCGTCCGGCGATTCCACCAGGTACATCCCCCCCTGCGGGTTGCTGTACTGCCCCATGGTGCCTTCCACTTCCGGGTGACCGGCGTGGCCAATCAGAATCGACTCTTCGCCGCGGCGGCTGGCGCGGGCGACTTCCATATGCACTTTAGTCACCAGCGGGCAGGTGGCGTCAAAAACCGTCAAATCGCGGCTTTTCGCCTCGTTGCGAACGGCCTGAGAGACGCCGTGGGCGGAGAAAATCAGGATGGCGCCGTCCGGCACTTCGCTAATCTGCTCGATAAAAATAGCGCCGCGTTGACGCAGGCTGTCGACAACATAGCGGTTGTGCACGACTTCATGACGCACGTAGATCGGCGCGCCGTATAGCGTCAGCGCATTTTCAACAATGCTGATAGCGCGGTCAACGCCTGCGCAGAAGCCGCGCGGGTTAGCCAACAGAATCTGCATCTTACTCCTCCAGCGCCGGATCGATCTCCAGCACTTCAACATCAAAATGAACGGTACGCCCGGCCAGCGGATGATTGAAATCAACGGTGATCGAATCGCCGTTCACTTCGCGGATCACGCCGGGCATTTCGCTGCCATCCATTGCGGTAAAAAGCATTATCGCGCCGACTTCCGGCTCGCCCGCGTCGATAAACTCCCGGCGCGAGAAATATTGAATCAGGTCCGGGCTCGGTACGCCAAACGCGGCGTCCGGCTCCAGCGAAAAGGTGGTTTTATCCCCTTCTTTCAGCCCCAGCAGATGCTGTTCCAGACCTTCAGAAAGCGAGGTATCGCCCAGGCGAAAGAGCGCGGGTTTACCGTTATTGCGGGTTGACTCTGCGGTGGAGCCATCGTCGAGCTTTAAGGTGAAGTGCACCAGCACCGCACTGTTGCTCTGTACTGATTTAGACATGCAGGTTGCTCACTTGTTTTGCCCGGCGGCAGCGCCGCCGGGCGAGTTTTGTTACGCCTGTTTCTTCGCAGCCGCGTTCGGTAAGAAGCCTTCCAGCACAATCAGCGCCGCGCCGATACAGATAGCGGTATCGGCGAGGTTGAAGGTGGCGAAGTGCCAGTTCCCGACGTAGAAATCGATCATATCGACGACAAAACCATGCCACAGCCTGTCGAATAAATTCCCCAGCGCGCCGCCAATAATCAGGGCGTAGGCAATATTATTCAGCTTTTGCGTCGCCTTAGAACGATACATCAGCACCGCAAGGATCACGCAGATACCGATAGCGATACCGGCGAAGAACCAGCGCTGCCAGCCGCCGCTGTCGGCGAGGAAGCTAAAAGCCGCGCCATAGTTGCGCGCATAGTGCAGATTAAGCGATGGGAACAGCGATACCGTATCCCCCAGAGCGAAGTTCTGGAGGATCAGGAATTTACTGCCTAAATCGATAATCAGCACGGCTACGACGACCCACAGCCAGCGTAGCCCCGTTGAACAAATCGGTTTACTCATCAGGCAAACTTACGTTTTTCGCCGTCACCGGCGATGTTGCTGACACAGCGTCCGCAGATATCCGCGTGTTCCGCCACCTTGCCGATATCCGTGGTGTAATGCCAGCAGCGCGGGCACTTGTCACCTTCGGCTTTACTCAGCACGACTTTCAGACCTTTGAGCAGTTCACTCTGCCAGGCGTCGGCCGGAGCCTGCGCATAATCGGCAACGTTCGCCCCTGAGGTCAACAGGACAAATCGCAATTCATCGCCCAGCGCGTTCAGCTTCGCCGCGAGATCGGCATCGGCGTACAGCGTTACCGCCGCTTCCAGAGAGCCGCCCACCTGCTTGTCCGTACGAGCCTGTTCGATAACCTTGTTGACTTCGCCACGCACCTTCAGCAGCGCGTCCCAGAAGCCGTCGTTCATCGCTTCGTCAGCGTCCAGGCCAAACAGGCCGGTATACCATTCGCCGGTAAAGACGTATTTCTCGCGGTCGCCCGGCAGGTAACCCCAGATTTCGTCAGCGGTGAAGGACATGATCGGCGCCATCCAGCGCACCAGCGCCTCGGCAATATGGTACAGCGCGGTCTGGCAGCTACGACGCGCGATGCTGTCAGCCTTGGTGGTGTACTGGCGATCTTTAATGATATCGAGCCAGAACGAGCCCATTTCGATGGAGCAGAAGCGCATCAGGCGCTGCACCACTTCGTGGAAGTCGTAGGATTCGTAGGCTTTGACGATATCGTCCTGCGCCGCTTGCGCGCAGCCTACTGCCCAGCGGTCCAGCACGACCATCTCTTCCGGTTTCACCATATCTTTTGCCGGATCGAAACCGTTGAGGTTCGCCAGCAGGAAGCGCGCGGTGTTACGGATACGACGATAGCTGTCAGCGGCGCGTTTGAGGATCTCGTCAGAGACCGCCATTTCGCCAGTGTAGTCGGTGGAAGCCACCCACAGGCGCAGAATATCCGCGCCCAGCTTGTTCATCACGTCCTGCGGAGAAACGGTATTGCCGATAGACTTGGACATCTTGCGGCCCTGGCCATCAACGGTAAAGCCGTGGGTCAGTACCTGGCGGTAAGGCGCTTTGCCCTTCATCGCGGTAGAGATCATCAGGGATGACATAAACCAGCCGCGGTGCTGGTCGGAGCCTTCCAGATACATATCGGCGGCGTGACCGGCGAACTCCGGACGCACGTCAACGACGGAAGAGTGGGTCGACCCGGAGTCAAACCAGACGTCCAGCGTATCCGGCACCTTCTCGTAGCTATCCGCGTCGGCGCCGAGGATGTCGCGGGAATCGAGATCCCACCACGCCTGGATGCCGTCGACTTCTACGCGTTTCGCCACTTCTTCCATCAGTTCCAGCGTGCGCGGGTGCAGCTCCTGCGTCTCTTTATGCACGAACAGCGACATCGGTACGCCCCAGGTGCGCTGACGGGAGATACACCAGTCAGGACGGTTGGCGACCATCGATTCGATACGCGCCTGGCCCCAGTCCGGGATCCACTGCACGCCTTTGATTTCGGAAAGCGACTGTTTGCGCAGACCTTTTTGATCCATGCTCACGAACCACTGCGGCGTGGCGCGGAAGATGATCGGCGTTTTGTGACGCCAGCAGCACGGGTAGCTGTGCTGCATTTTTTCAACGTGCAGCAGCGCGCCTTTTTCTGACAGAAGCGCAACGACAACATCGTTGGCTTTAAAGACGTTTACGCCGTCCAGCGTTGGGTAGGTTCCCGGCAGATAGGCGCCGTCCGGGCCAACCGGGTTCGCCACTTCCAGGCCATATTTTTGACCGATGACATAGTCATCCGGACCGTGGCCTGGCGCGGTATGCACCGCACCGGTACCCGCGTCCAGCGTGACGTGATCACCCAGGATCGCCGGGACGTCAAAATCGAGGAACGGATGCTTAAAGCGCATCAGCTCCAGCTCGGCGCCGTTCACCACCGCCAGGATGGTGTAATCAGCAATGCCGGCGCGCTTCATCACGCTGTCGACCAGGTCTTTTGCCAGAATCAGCGCCTGACCGTCAACCTGCACCAGCGCATAGTCAAACTCCGGGGAGAGCGAGATGGCGCGGTTCGCCGGCAGGGTCCACGGGGTGGTGGTCCAGATAACCAGAGAAACCGGGCCGTTGACGTCGGCCACGCCAAATTTCGCCAGCACCGCCGCTTTATCGGCCGCGTGGAACGCCACGTCGATGGACGGAGAGGTTTTGTCGTAATACTCGACTTCCGCTTCCGCCAGCGCGGAACGGCAGTCTACGCACCAGTGCACCGGCTTAGCGCCTTTGTGCAGATGGCCGTTGCCGATGATTTTACCCAGCGCGCGGATGATGTTGGCTTCGGTTTTGAAGTCCATGGTCAGGTACGGGCGCGACCAGTCGCCCAGCACGCCCAGACGGATAAAGTCTTTACGCTGTCCGTCAACCTGGGTGGCGGCGTATTCGCGGCACTTAGCGCGGAACTCGGCGGCGGTGAATTTCTCACCCGGCTTACCGTACTCTTGCTCCACTTTCAGCTCGATCGGCAGACCGTGGCAGTCCCAGCCCGGTACGTACGGAGAGTCATAGCCCGCCAGCCCTTTGGACTTAACGATAATGTCTTTCAGAATCTTGTTAACCGAGTGACCAATATGAATGCTGCCATTCGCATAAGGAGGGCCATCATGCAGAATGAAGGTTTTTTTGCCTTTTTTGGCTGCACGAATGATGCCGTACAGGTCATCATCGGTCCAACGCGCCAGCATTCCCGGTTCACGCTTGGCGAGGTCGCCGCGCATCGGGAACCCTGTTTCCGGCAAATTCAGGGTCGATTTATAGTCACTCATCAGATTCTCGGTTCCGTATTTCGGTTTGATAAACACCGTCAGGGTTATGCCTGGCCGGTTAGCCCAAAGAAGTCGCGGGCCGTTAACTCATCACGTGCGATTTGCGTTTTCAGCTCATCAAGCGACGCAAATCGCTGCTCATTACGTATTTTTTTACGCAGTATTACATCTATATGGCGACCGTAGAGGTCCATTACAACATCCAGGAGATGAACTTCCAGCTGCTGACGCACGCCGGAGACCGTTGGACGAGTACCAATGTTGGCGACGCCCATAAAAGGTTTGTCGCCAAGCCCTGTCACTTCTACCGCATAGACCCCTTTTACCGGGGAAACCTGACGGCGCAGCGGTAAATTCGCCGTCGGGAAGCCTATTGTGCGCCCGAGCTCATCGCCGTGCACGACGCGACCGGAGATGGTAAACGGATGCCCCAGCAGCGTCTCCGCGAGGGGCAGATCGTCGTCCGCCAGCGCCTGGCGTACCGCCGTGCTGCTGATGCGCACGCCGCCTTCACAGAAGGTTTGAGTGCTGGTGACGTCAAAGCCGAACTCCACGCCGGCTTTTTGCAGTAACAAGAAATCCCCCTGGCGACCGGCGCCAAAGCGGAAATCATCGCCAACGGCGAGGAACTGGACGCCCAGCTGGCGCACCAGCAGTTCGCTGATAAAGTCCTGGGCGGTCAATGCCGCAAAGCGCCGATCGAAGCGCACGCACAGTACGTAATCGACGCCGCTTTCGGCCAGATAATTCAGCTTCTCACGCAGGCGCGTTAAACGCGCGGGCGCTTTATCGGCGGCAAAAAGCTCAAGCGGCTGTGGTTCAAAAATCATCACCACCACCGGTAAGCCACGCTGGCGACCTTCTGCGCGCAAACGCTGCAATAATGCCTGGTGCCCGCGATGCACGCCGTCAAAATTTCCAATGGTCAGCACGCACCCGTGCGGGGCCTGACTGAGATTATGTATGCCGCGTATCAGCTTCATGTCTGGCTCAAAACAGTGAAAATCGTCCGAGTATACCTTGTACAACTGGCGACGTTAACCAGCGATTGCACCTCTTCACCGAAAGATCCCGGGAATTCATTCACTCAGCGCGAGATTGCGGGAAAATCTCTCCAGCGTCGTCGATTTTTATGGTCGAAAGGCTGTATTCGCCTGCAACAAGCTGGTAGAATCTTGCGCCATCACTACGTAATAAAGCGTTGTTGGTTTAAACGACGCTTATTTGCACAAATCCATTGACAAAAGAAGGCTAAACGGGCATTCTCCTCGGCCTTTGAATTGTCCATATAGAACACATTTGGGAGTTGGACCTTGGCTAATATCAAATCAGCTAAGAAGCGCGCCGTTCAGTCTGAAAAGGCCCGCAAGCACAACGCTAGCCGTCGCTCTATGATGCGTACTTTCATCAAGAAAGTATACGCAGCTATTGAAGCTGGCGACAAAGCTACTGCACTGAAAGCATTTAACGAAATGCAACCAATCGTGGACCGTCAGGCTGCTAAAGGTCTGATCCACAAAAACAAAGCTGCGCGTCATAAAGCAAACCTGACCGCTCAGATCAACAAACTGGCTTAATCGCCTGCTTGTTGTCGCTTTGTAAAAAAACCCGCGAAAGCGGGTTTTTTTATGCCTGTCGTTTATCACGTAATACGTCACGACTCGCGTTCTGGTTATCGCAGCCAGCTCATGCTTCCGCATGAACTGGTGGGGTATTTTCCGCGCGGCAAGAAACCGTTCTGGCCTATGCCTGAGGCGGCGTAAAGAGCGCCGAATAGTCGCGATGACAAATACGCTGCACCGCTGGATGCTGGATCATTCGTTCGGCAAAGATGGCGTGATACTCCTCCATGACGTTGTCCATGCGTCCGATCTCGACTATCGACTCATCGCTATAGAAATCATGCGCATAGAGCGTCGGCGCGACAAATATCGCATTGTGCGCCGCGCCGAAGGCCTTCATCAACGCCGCATCATCAAACTCGCCCAGAATCTCCACCTGCAAACCCTGCGAGTTAAACCAGTTCAGCAGCTTGCGCCCTAACATAGAACGGCGGCCGGGGATCAGCAAACGGCGTTCTTCCAGACAGCCGGGGAACGGTTTTTCCGGCGGCGGATTCATGCACCAGAAGCTCACGCTGCACTCGCCGATTTTCACCGAAAACAGCCCTTCCTGCTGGGTGGAATCGATGGGGCAGTCGGAGATAATCATATCGAGTTTATGCTGGCTTAGCTGCTCCAGCAGCATTTCGTGGGTCGACTCGAAGCAGCGTAAATGGATCTGTTCATTCTCGACGACGGCGGCATCCAGTACGCCGCTCACCAACCTTTTCGACAGCGCATCCGCAACGCCAACATCAAACAGCAGATTCGACTCTTTACGGTAGTTAACGATGTCGAGCATTTCCTGGCTCAGCGTAAACATGCGATCCGCATAGCGGAACACCAATTCACCTAATTCGCTAGGCTCCAGCCCCCTTCCTTTACGCTTGAACAATTTCCCCTGCAGGCGTTCTTCCAGCGCCTTAATTTGCCCGGTAATGGTCTGCGGCGTCAGGAACAGCGCTTCCGCCGCGCCAACAACGGAGCCCTCTTTGTAGACATGCCAGAAGTAGTACAGGTGGTTGTAGTTGATATGCGACATGCTTCTCTCCCTGATAATGTCCAGGAGAGCCGTAGCGGCTCTCCGTGAGATGTTAAGCCGCGTAGCCCGAATCCGTTACGCGCTTACGCAATATTATGTATCCCGTGACGGCCGATAATATCGATCCAATCAGGATGCCAAGCTTGGCCCAGTTGATCAATCCGGGGTCGACGCTACCGAAGGCCAGGGTGGCAATAAAAATCGACATTGTGAAGCCAATCCCACACAGGATGCCGACCGCCATAATTTGCTTACAGGTGGTTCCTTCGGGTAACGAAGCCCATTTCAGCTTCAGCGCCAGCCAGCAGAAGACGCTAATACCCAACGGCTTACCGATAAACAGCCCGGCAATAATACCCAACGGCAGCAGTGAGGTCAGCCCTTCTACCGTGACGCCCTGCAAAGAAACGCCCGCGTTAGCGAAGGCGAACAGGGGCAGGATCAGGAATGCCACCCACGGATGCAGCACGTGCTCAAGCTGCTTCGCCGGCGATTTGCCGTTCTGCTCTTTTAGCGGGATCATAAAGCCGACAATGACCCCGGCCAGCGTTGCGTGAACCCCCGACTTAAGAACCGCGGTCCAGAGTATGGCGCCCACCAGAATATAGATCCCGGTACGCCGTACGCCGCACAGATTTAACCCCGCCAGCACAGCAATGGCTCCGGCAGCGACAACCAATGAGACGACGGAAAGATCGTGCGTATAGAACAGCGCAATAATAATAATGGCGCCCAGATCGTCGATAATGGCCAGCGCCATCAGGAAAATCTTCAGCGCGGCGGGCACCCGATTCCCCAGCAGCGCCAGCACGCCCAGCGCGAAGGCAATATCGGTGGCGGCCGGAATTGCCCACCCTTCTCTGGCAATCGCATCCTGGCCGTTAAACGCCAGGTAGACCAGCGCCGGAACCACCATTCCGCCCAACGCCGCGACCACCGGAAACACCGCCTGGCGACGGCTGGCCAATGCCCCCTGATTCATTTCACGCTTCACTTCCAGACCGATAAGCAGGAAAAATACCGCCATCAGCGCGTCGTTAATCCACAACAGCATGTTCTTGTTGATCTCTAACGCACCGATGCGCAGCTGGACGGGCGTTTCCAGAAAAGAGCGATACAGGCCGCTGGTCATGCCGGTATTGGCTAATAACATGGCCATGATAGCGGCCAGGATTAAGATAATGCCCCCGGAAGCATCGCTCTGAAAAAAACGCTGCAGATGTTTCACTTTTACCTCACCATATCCGCAAACAACTCGATAAAAGCATAATACATATGCGGAAACCTCGAAAAAATCAGTTTTAAATTGCCATTACATTCGTTTTTTACGAATTAACCCTCATTAAGAGATTGGCCGTCCGCTCGTCAATGGGTGACGCTGCGTTGTCCGAACAGGAAGTCAGAGGTACGCCAGCCCCATCCTCAACGGCCATAAGGAAAGAATCCGTATCGCCATCTTCATGGTTATGCGTATTAGCTTAGCGTGAATGGGATGATGCATGAGCGGTTGCCGCGATCGTCGACTTTTTTATGTCCCCATAAGATATTTAAAAATTATACCAATGGGAAATCTCTCTTTACGTCATTAGCATGATTGACAGGATAATCAATATATGAATATCTCGACAATTTCCGTACCAAGAAAGTTTAAAAGGTGACTACTAATACTAATAAACACCTTTGCCCTGAAAAGTATTAAAAAGCCGTGGGTAATTTTTTCATATCTATTAAACGGCCGCCATCAATAGTTATATAGCCGCCTTTTTTCAGTTCAGAGAGAAGCTTCATGGTACGGCTACGGGAAATTCCTGTTCGGCGTTGAATGAAGTTAAGCACATTAATACTTTGTCGATATTCGCTGGCATAAGCCCAAAGCTCGATTAATAACGATCTCACCTTCAGATAAGAATCCACACCGACCAGTTCACGATCGCGTACGCTCATGACCATCAGACGATAGGCAAGTATTCGTGCGACATCGTGCCACAGATCGCACTCATCAACAGTCTTGATAAAGTCGGGCAGAGACACTGCGCGTCCGCTGCACTTCGTTTCTGCTATCAGAAAGTGTTCTGGCCGGGTCGGAACATTGTAAGTCACCCCATAACTATCGACTAATCCGATAATGGCGGGAGCAAAAGAGGAATTAACATGAAGTCCGCTGCCACAGCGGCAAAAGGAAAATATACCTGACTCCAGCAGCACAATTTTATTTTCCCCGTCTGAATTCAGTAAAAACTCATCTCCGGGAGCCAAATTAAAAGGTTTACCGAAGGACCATAGCGAGGCGAAGAGTGCATCAAGCGCTGCATGCGGTTTAGCCTGTTGGGAAAAAAGATAGGAATGCAGGGTATTCCCATTATCATTTTCAGCAACGTCTAATTTCATTTTTCATTATTACCATAATCATAGATTACCCCAAGATATACTTAACGGAGGTTATCTTCAATTCATTATAAACATCCTCCCGGAAGTATATTTTTAGCCGCAAGCACGAAAACGCAATACTTAGCACAAAGCGCAAATTCTTAATATAAACTTCAACAACCACAAATAAATCGCAAAACAAAAAATTAACATAACAATAAAATAACTGCTGAAACTATCTCTCACGAAATAAAAATACACTAAAAATAGTGATTCAGAAATTAAATATTCTGAATCACTATGAACAGCGATGCATTTTTCAGGCGCTATGGCGGGGTAAATGTGACATTAACTGAAATAGGCCGGTGCGGTATAATACTCAACCATTTTATCTGCCAGCCAACCGCCATCTTCACCATTAGAGTGAATGGTGGTTATGCTTACCGTCGAGCCGCCGCCCCACAGTACTGAGAAAACATGGTAGTCGGGTAGATTCAATGCCTGCATTTGCCCCCAGTCGTAACCCTTATCCTGGCGTAAAAAGTCACCGACGGTCGCCGCGCCGTAAGTTGCGCTATTCACCGCCGTATTGAGCAGATCTGACGCGATGGTATCGAGATCGCAGCCAATACGCGCATCGCCCATAAAGAAGCTTCCGCCCGATGCGTAATGCGCGGCGGCAATTTTACTGCTGCCTTCATCCACGGTTGGCATATGGCCGCCCGGAATTTGCCACAGCATTGCCGGTTTACGCAGCGCTTTAGCCGCGTGTTTTACCATCCCCAGATAATTCAACCAGCAGGTCGCGTTCCAGGCATAGTGCGCTAATGCATCAGGGCTAAAGCAATCGCGCTCAAATTTATCAAAAGCGATAAAGTCTGGCGCATACTCACCGCTATAGACACCCAGCTCATTGATAAAGTTGGCGATAGCGGTCCCCTGCGCGGCCGGATCGGCGTTCGGCCTGAGTACCCAATCTGCCGTTCCCGTCGCCCATACGTTTGTCTGCCAGCCGAATGCCACATCCGGCGCGAACTGCCGCACAATGTAGTTGACCGCCTGGACATAACCGTAGAGATCGTTAGAAAACGTCGGCAACACCGGCGCGCTGAATCCCGGAAGCGCAGGCAAAGCGTTAATCGCGGCCGCCAGTTGGACATTAACCTGCATGCTATTCGCTTGACGCACCGCAGCGTAGCCATACGGCTCCTGCTGCATCGCGCCAAGAAAATCGGGGTTCAGCACAAAGGTGGCGGGAACCGGATGCTCGTCATCCTTCCAGGATTGCGCCGCGAGACACTGGGTGATGAAGTTGCCAAAATGGTTACGCAACCGCTGAGCGTCCTGGAGATCGGCGAGCGCGCTGCCGCCGCTGGCATTGGCGGTATACACCACCATGACCGGCATTACGCAACGGCCCGCCTCTTTTTCAATCTCACGTACCAGAGGAACGGTTTTGTGAATCGGGAGCGAATCATAATCAAGAAAGCCGTCGCCGTTTTTATCCACTTCCGCAGCCGGGACGGGGTCACCGCCGCCATCAAAACCATCGTATTTAAACAGGGCGCTAAAGGGGACGTCGCGGTATAGCGATACGGTGTCCGCCGCATTCACCGTCACGCCACCGTGGGCGAGATAGTTTGGCCAGCCTTTAACCTGCAAGGGAACGCCCTGAACAAACTCCAGGGTGATATGGTTGACGCTTTGCAACAGCCGCAGCGGCGCGTCCGGTTCACAGCGCCACGGCGTCCCGGAGAGATAAACCTCTGGCGCCTCAACGCTGTACTGGCCAGGAGCCATAGGCATCGCCAGCGTTTGCAGATGGGGAGTGCTCTCCAGCATCAGAGTATATTGATATTGCCCATAGCAGAACCGATAGCGCTGGGGCGAAACGCCCTCAGGCAAGCCCAGTATAGTGGCCTGAACCTCAACAAAATCATGGCTATCAACCTCCGTCTGCCGGAAGCCGACGAGCACCTCTTTCGCCACCCCTTGTTCAGGGGTAAAAATAGTCGGCAGGGCGGGAGTCGTCACCATCTGGTTATTGATAACCGCAGGTTGCAAACCCATCTGATAGCGGTGCCCCGCGGTAAGCCGGGTCACCAGCTGCATTTGATTGACGGGCATTGTCAGGGTTCTTTCGCAGACGCCAGATTCCGTCCACAGCTCAACCACCATTTCCGCGCCGATGAACTCAGGGGCATCGACAGTCAGGCGTACCGAAGCCAACGGTACTGGCGATTGATACGCAACCCGGCAGGTTTGGGCGTCATGACCGGAAACAAGCTTAAGCGAATACGTCGATTCAACAGGCGCGATCCGCATATCATCATTGCACAGCTCCAGCACGGTGATAGCGTAATCGCCGGCGCTAAGATCGCCGATGACTAAAGCCTGTCCCCACTCGCCGGCAAAGCGTTGTGATGTTGCGTCTGGATAGCGCAGATCGATGGTCGGCTTGAGGGTTGTGCTTTCCGCCAACGGTGGAAACTCAATTTCAATCGTCCCCTGACGGCCAGGATCGTGCGCCAGGGTTGCGGTTAAGCCGCTCATCGTGACCGGAGTTTGGGTAGCGGAAAGAAAGAACTGCAGCTCGGCGCTGGCCCCGGCCGTCAGCCAGAACTCGCCATCATGATGAATGGTAATCGTATTTTTCTCGATGGGCCAACCGCCGTCGCTGCCCAGCGTCACGGGCTTATTGCCGAGCAAAGAACCGCTGAACGGGCTGTAAGGATCGGGATGCCCGCTGGCGGTAAACTCCAGCTTAAGTTGATTAAGATCGATAGAGTGGGAATAGAGATTGGTCAGCGTCAGGGTGACGCGCTGATACCAGCTGGTCGTACTCAGCTGGCTTGCCGCAATAACTATCCCTTCCTCTTCCTCAACCGCATCATCACCCTGCTCTTGAGGTTCCGGAGCAACCTCATCCGTTTCCTCATCAGCAGGGATATGGTCTTCAGGTTCGGGCTTCAGGCTATCAGTATCATCATCGGCGGGAACTTCAGGTTCTGGCTCAACCTCATCTGCAGCGTCATCCGTTGTCTCGTCTTGTGCCGAAGAGGCCAGCGTTAATGTGAAGGTCGAGAGTTTTACCGGAACCTGAGTGGCGACAAAACTGAAGAATAACGTACCGCTTTCGCCCGGCTGCAGTAACAGCTGCCGGCTGTTATTAATAATGATTTCATTGACGTCAACGGTCCCCTGTGATTTACCGCTTAACGTAAGAGGCATGTCCCCTTTGAGGGTACCGCCAAAATTTCCCCACGGATCCTGATGGCCGGACCCGGTAAAGCTAATGACCGCATGATTCATATCCACGGCACGGTTATTTTCATTGGTGATGGTTAACGTGATTTTCTGATACCAGCTATTCACATCGATCTGGCTGTTTTTAATCGAGACCGTCATTGACAACACTCCTCGTTCCCTGGTGGAAAAAGCCCCGGTTTTCCGGGGCTTGTATTGTTGAACTCAATCCTTTTCCTTTAATGAAAAGGATTAGTAAGCACCAAGGTCAGTCCATGCCTGGCCCGCAGCGCAGTTCAGGTCCGGCTGATCGCCCTGAGACCACCATTTCACCTGGTAGTTATGGCCTTTCCAGCTTACCGTTTCGAATGACCCCCAGTTCCCACCGTACACGGTTGCGGCATCCCACAGCGGATAAGGCGTAGTCGCGTCATCCCCCGAAGTCTCATCTTCTGCCGGCGTGGTATCTTCTTCCGGCTCTACGGGCACAACGCTATCTTCCTCTTCCGGCTCAGGTTGAATCTGAGACGCAGCCGGAACGGCGACCAGCACGAAACGCTGCTGGGTAGAAGGCTCGCCCCAGACATCCCGGACAAACAGGGTGAACTGGAAGTTGGTTTTAACGGAAACGTCCGGAACGACGAACTCGATCACGGGAACGGTTTTGTCAGCCACGGTGATTTCAGACGGAACACCCCAGCTGAAGGTGATATCGTCTTTATCTTCGTCAGAGGATCCTTCACCGGAAAGCTGTACGGTAGAGCCGCCGACGACGCGCAGTTCAACGGCGGCTTTCGGCGCGTGGTTCACGTCGGTAGTCGCATCTTCTTCATCCGGTTCATCCGCCGGGTCGACGTTGATGCCTTCGAAATAGAACGGCTCCATATCGATAACTTCAGACGCCATTTCATAGCCCAGACCTTCACGGGCGGCGTTAACCAGCACGCCGTTGTCCTGGTCGATTGTCCAGGTGAACAGCGCGCCCAGGCCGAGGCTGGCGGCGTATTCGCCCTTGGCTTTCACCGTGCGCGGCGTATCCAGGGACATGAACAGTTTGCTGTCAGGGTTGTAGAGGTAGTCCGCGTCGGCAACCTTGTCGGTGTAGACGTTGAAGCCGTTACGGCCTTTCTGGTTTTCCAGATCCAGGTAGTTATAAATGATGTCGTACCATTCGGTGGTACCCGATTCGAAGGAGCCGACGGTGGTACCGGTGCCCGGGTTATAGGTGCCTTTCAGCGGGGACAGGGATTCCAGCTCCGCGTTGCGCTCGTTACGGGTGTAGGCAGCGTAACCAATGTTGATGCGCTCTGCCGGGAAGCCTTCGGACAGCAGATGGCCGACAACGGTATCCACCCCCCAGCCGCCTTCTTCCAGCGCCTTCAGGTTGGTGTGGTGGGTCACGCTCTCCGCCCACGGGGTACCGAAGAAGTCATAGGTCATGACGTTGATACCGTAAAGGCCCGCTTTCAGCAGCGCATTGACGTTGGAGTAGCCGAGCGTCTTGACCACTGCGGAGCTGGCAATGGAGATTTTGACGTTGCTCAGGCCTGCGGCGTCCAGCTGCTTACGCAGTTCGCCAATCAGCAGGGCGTAGTTCTCGCCGTCTTCCGGGCCGTACGGGTTGCCAGCGCCTTCGGCGTTCGGATATTCCCAGTCAATGTCCACTTCGCTGAACATCGGGAACTGCTTGAATAGTTTTACCACGCCTTTGGCAAAGACCTTACGCGAGGCGTCAGACGCGGCGGTTTCATGGAAACCGTTACTCATACTCCAGCCGCCGATGCTCATGGACAGCACCAGGTCGTGGCCCTGCTGCTTCGCTTTGGCCTGCAGATCGCGCAGGCCGCCGAGCAGGCCCTTAGTATTACTCTGGGTCACGGTCTTCGGATCGACATCCCAGCCGCTGACGGTATGGCCAACGTTAACGTAAGACTGGAAGTCGCCCCACGGGTCGAGGAAGGTGGGCTCGTACTTCACTTTTCCGCACTGATCGGCACCTTCGGCAACCACGTCGCGCCACAGGTTGTCTACTTTGTGGAAGCCGGTCACGCCGACGAAACCGACGATGATTTTGTCGTAGGCGGTAGGAGAAACGTTGGCCAGGTCGTAGCCGCGACCGCGGTTATCTTTTGAATCATCGCCCTGCAGACGACCATCGTACTGTGACCAGTCGGTGTAGTAGCCGAAGACTTTGGGTTTGGTGGTGGAAGCTTTGTATTTGTTATAGACCGGTTTAGCGACGCGAGCGGAGGTATAGCTGTATGCGCTCACTTCTGTTGCCGGGTTAAAGCCGTCTGCGGCGTTGCTGGTTTCGGTCAGCGTATCGCC
>NZ_WCIN01000025.1:0-63416 GCF_009025755.1 Klebsiella sp. RCJ4 | reverse complement strand
TGAACCCAGGTTTGAGCGAAGAGTCGCATCGGTGACATCCAGCCACTTTCCTTTACCCCGTCCGCCAGCCGTATCCGGTGTGCTACCTGGTAAAACGATCTTCGGCATTGCCCCATCCCAGCGCCAGTATTCATCCGTGGATTCCCACAGAAGAACCTCAAAGCGTTGAGTGAGTAGCGAACCTTTTTCAAACGAGCCAATTGCCGGAACATACCCCCATAAGCCAGTTCCCGCAGGATCCTGCAGTTTTGGCTGCCCGGCACCATCAAAGCCCAACCCCTTCCATGCCCGCTCCTCTGCTGAAGGCAAAACATTTACCGAGGCTTCAGGGACTCGTAACGTACGCTGGAATATGTCCAGATTTGCTTCAAACGGGTAAGTTGGCCGGAAGTGAATAACCGACTTACCGATGACGACGGGATCATCAGCCTCTACCTGCCAGCAGTCGCCATTAATCGAAAAAACCAACGTACCGTTAACCGCATCCCGGGGGCCGTTAAAATCAGTCGCCCTGACCCAGAACGAACGGCGCGCAACCCAGATACCGTTTTCGACGGGGTTATCCTGCCCTAAAAGCAGAACACGCATCCCTTCTGTGGTAGTGATCGTCCGCTCATCCGTTGGCGTTTTGGACGTAATGGTCTGCTCGCCAAAACGGGTGATATCATAATCAGCTGAAATATAGACCGGTGGCTTTACAGCAACACTCGTGGTCAGTCCATAAAGACGGTCTTGAGGAGTCGCGGGCATTTACTTTTCTCCGGACGTGAATAATCCCCGCAGGGCAAGGCCTGCGGTATGTGCAACGAAAGCCCGGTGCTTGCACGGGCTGGATTTTAGAGATAAAAAAACCCGCATTCGCGGGCTTGTTTGTTTATGAATCTTGAACTAACTTTTCATGGCTATCAGCTGATAGCCACACTACACACAAGGTATTAAACATGAAAAAAGCTTTTGCAGTGCTGTTTGTTCTGCTTTCTCTGGGATCGGTAACACAAGCCTACGCTGGCAATTGCCAGAGTCCGGATGATCGCGCCTCTGATGGTTCGCGTTGTGGTGGTCGTTCTGCTGATTCCCGGCCTGGTGGTCAGTAATAATTAAGGCCGCGAAAGCGGCCTATTTAATGAGATGCATTCTGAGTGCAAAAGAAGATGAACCCACCTAAATGGGCTATGTTATCTCTGTTTAAAAAACGAAGTTATTCTCTTCCACGCTTGGTGTGGATTCTCACTGGCAACTACATAAGCAGGGATGCAGAGAACACAGCCTACAATGAACAAAATACCAGCCGCCATAGTGCTGTTTTGCTGATAGTAGACGAAAGAAGAAAGAAAAATTGTCAGCGGCCATAAAAATGTAAACAGCCATTTAACTGAGAACTCAAACTTACGCCTTGCTCTGTCGTGCTTCCCCATAAAGCTCAGGAACGCCCATACAACAAGGCCAAAAATAATGTATGAAATATAATCTATATCTGACATTAGTTACCTCGGTACTGTGTCCTGTGGGCGCCACCAGTATGTTTGGTTAAACTCTTTGCGGGAACGCTGTTCCATTTTATGAAGATAGCCAGGGGAAAAATACTCCTGCAACTGATTAAAAATCATATGATCAAGAGCCGCTTTTGCATACCACAGATTTGCCCCCGGAATAAGGCCTTTACCCAGTTTAACCAGTTCCCCTCCTGTCTGCTCTGGTTTCCCTTCTACGGCATTTAGTGGGATACCTTGGGCCAGTTTAACTACATCATCAACTAGCCCCGCAACCGGCCCTAGCATTGATGCAAGCGCGCCACCACCATAGCGGGTGTGATCAGAGAGAAGGAAATCTCCATATAATCCGAGTCCTCCACCTTTAAGCAACGCCCCCAGCCAGAATTTTCCTGCATCCTTTCCGATCATTTCACGTGGATTTCGGCCAGACGCCATGTCGTTTAATTGCTGAGAAAGCGCACCAAGTAACGTGGTGCTGGCAATAAATGCTGATACATAAGCTGCACGCCCACCGGCTGAAGGCATTCCCATAGCTCTGGACCAATGACGCATAACTACAGATATTGGAAAGGATTTGAACAAAAATACACTTCGGGTCAATTCACCTTTCCACGTCCCACGCTGAAGCCCACCACCAGTGACCATCTGTTCACGAGCCCCGGGGGTAATCACCGCCATATCAACTTCTTCGGCAACAGCGCCAAGCAAACGCCGCATAGCCTCAAACTTGACTCGCTCGGGTGGGCCAATGTGAGAAACGGCTGCATCTGGAATGCGCATAATGCTCTCAGGCGTAAGCATTGTATTATTCCCCTTGCCCCAATCCTCCTGATCGGCCAGTTTCCAGACGGCAAAGTCTTGCTCTGTCACGCCCTTGCTTTTTAAAATTCGAAAATCATTATCGTCCAAGCTGCGGAGGTCTGGCGTTCGACTAATGACATCACCTAGGCTTCCCATCATCGTAACGCCATATGCCCGTTTATGGGCATCTGACCAAGCTGTCAAACCACTGGCTCGCATAACAGCAGTCGCAGCCCAGCGAGCCTTCGACGGCCCCATGTTATCCATCGCCCAACGATTGACACTGCCAAGAAGTGACTCCATTGCTAGCCCCGCTCGACGTGCACGCGCTAGCTCTGTACGATTCGTCGGGTCCATCGCCTCCAGCTGGTTACGGAGTAGCTGACTCATTGGCAGATTAGTGACCTTTGCCGACAGATACATCGTGCCGAGATCAGAGAAGGAAGCCAGCAGGGCGGAGCCAAGACGGCTGGCCACCAGCCAGTTACGGATATTGTCGGACCATCTGGCGATATGCGGATTCGCTATCGGTTGCGTCTTGCCCGAAATGAAGTTGTAAAGATTTTCGGTGCTGTTAGCCAGGCGCTTAACCCGGCCGGCGCGTCGCGGGTTCGCGACAGCTGTTTCCGCCCTTACTTCGTCGAGAATAGAACGGAATACGTGATCCGGGTTCGGCCCGTAAGTTTCCACCAGCGCAATATCTTTGCTGATGCTTTCCAGATGATGCACCATAATTTCCCACAACGAACGGTCGCCATACTGACGCTGGTATTCAAGGTACGCCTCACCATCTTTGAAATGGATCTGCCGGGAAGCATTTCCCCGGTTGGCTCTCGCTCCGGAAATACGTAAACCTGTATCGCTGAGTTTATTTAAACCACCAGTAGCGATAGTCTCGTATGCCTCACCCAAAAACGCCGTTAGTTCAGCATCTGACATCAGCTGTCCGTCGCTTTTGGTATAATATTTTCGGTCAAGTTTCCCAATGATGTCGCTGACCCACTTATCCTTGGAAACCTTGCCAACTTTTTCCATTGAATGATGCTGAGGCATGCCCCAGTCATCCAGATGCCCGATGTCGCCACCCGCATCGTTAAACCGGCGGCGGAGCAATTCAGTAACATCCTTCCAGGCTTTTGCCCCCGCCCTAGCTTTGGCATTCCCCGTATTTTTGCCCCGAATTTCATAAACCAGATCACGAACGCCTTTTTCATCTTCGAACAGGCCAAAAAATCGAGGGTCAACAGCTTCAAAGGCTTCCTGCAGCTGACTGAGCGCATAATCTCGCGTAGCCTTCCCGCGAGATTCAACAGACAGGAAATTTGCTTTGCCATCAGCGTGAAAAGCTATCGTGCGATTCAGTGCCTCCAGCTTTCCGTCTTTCCCTTTGTAATTGTTAATAAATGAATCAAGGCGCTGGCGGGCAGTGATAGTTAAGGCAATGCGACGTTTCTTTAACGCCGCCTCTTGCTTTAACTCATCGGCGGCAAGTTGCCCGGCCCTGCGCAGACGTTCGGCTTCGGATAGCATCCGCCACGACGCAGGGTCGTTACGCGCGAGCGATCGCATGTTTCTGTAGATACGGTCTTCAATATTCTGAATTTCACGAGCGCTCAGAGTGCGCTGCGCTGCCTTTTGTACTGCCTGAATGCATTCCTGACGCATAAATTATCCCCTCAAGAAACATGCAACTGCGACATCAAAAAGGCCGGAATCCTGAATAGCCTGTTCATTTTCACGATTCGCCTCGTCAAGCAATTCACGAGCAGGGCGAGACTGAGGGTTACCTTCGTCATCCAGCGTGGTGATCATCATGTCGGGGGCGGTGGTCAGCGATTCCTCAGCAGCTTTCGCATCAATGTCGCCCGTTTCGCTTTCGCTCTGTGTGCGCCGTTGGTCGCTATTACGGACATGAGTAGCGGTATCGGGTGGCGCAGCTTCATCAGCGCTGCGCACTTCGGCCGTTTTGTAATATGAGAGCGCCTGCGCATTCAGATCGCTTTCTGCCTGCTGTCTGCGGGAAAGTTCAGCGCGCGCCTCATAGAATTGTCCGCCGGGTTCATGGGGCGCCAGAATATTACGCGAAAACTCAAGACGCCCCTGCGCCTCTGTGATTCGCTGGTCAAGGTCTCGCAGACGTCCCTGCTTCTCGGCTCTCGCACGTGCCAGCACTTTGCCATTCCCCGCGGGTTCCTCGGATAGGATCTGATTGCGCTGCTCAGTCAGGTTATCAATAAGGCGCTGGCTGTTAGCCACTTCAGACTGGTAAACCTGACGTTCGCCGCGAGGTAGCAACTGCGCTGCCTGCTCTTCAAGCCGGCGCGTATCTGCCGCACGGGCTGCGGTTCCTTCCTCCGCATTAAAAAGTACCTCATCCAGAGACTGCGCAATCAGGCTGCGGCGCCCGGGTATCTCGCTGAATACTGCCGGGTCGACAATGCTGGCCACATCGACGGGATTACCTTCGCTGACATTGCGCATTGCCTGCTGTAATGCCTGGGCGTGTGCATCTCGTGACAGAACGTTGACCGGTACTCCGGGAGCAATATCGATTTCTGCATGGTGGGCTGCATTAGCCGCCAGCGCCGCATCGACATCGGACGGAGCAAACTCCGGCGCACGAACATTCTCGCCGCGGAAGTTAACAAAGCGGCCAAGACCGCCGAACGCAACGCCGAGCACTGCATCAATCGCCATTGCCTGGCGGTCAAAAACATCGTACTGACCGGCCATATCATCGTAACCGGCGTTGCGCAGGGTTTCTGCCGTCATTCCGCGTAGCGCCATACCAAACGCAAGGTTAGTACCCGCAGCATACGCTACGTCAGGCGCAGCACGCGCTACGGCTGCACTGGCATTGAGTAACGCATTCTCGCCCGTTCTGGATATCTGCGCGCCAACACCTTCCGCCAGCGCGCCGCCCGCACGAAGACCGAGACTCATGGGGATCAGTGTACCGGCGCCGGTCGTTATACCGTGAATCAACGCGACATCCTGCGCCGTTGATAAATCCACGCCTTCCGACCTAAGACGTTCAAACTCAGAAAAGCCCTGCAGTGACGTAACCGCCGCCGCACCGCCCATCGGCCCCCCGATTGCGGTGCCAGCTACAGCCTGGCCACCCATATCAAAAAGACCAAACAGAATCTGACCCGCGGTTCCGGTTGTACCGGCATCGGGAGTCAGACGCTTAACCTGCTGTGTTGCCAGCCTCCTCTGCTCGGCGATGTATTCTTCAGAAGAATCCCGTACGGGTGTATTTTCATTAATAAACCGGGACAGAGGGGAAACAACTTTATCCATCCCCGCCCAAAGCAACTGGTCCGGTTTGGCCACAAGGCCAGAATACAAACCCGATACACCGGCACCCACAGCATTATCGAAAAAACCGACATCACTTTTTAAGCCAATGGGACTGGATGCCGCTGTTTCTGACAGTTGGTTTTGATTCGACTGATTTAGCCCGAAATAACTCATTGCGGTATGCCCTCTATAAAGCGCTGACGCTGCTGAGTCAGATCCAGTATTACCGGAGAGCCATCAGATTTAAGCAGATACCCTGCACCGAGCTTAACCAGATACTGGCTGTCACCGTAACTTTGCAGGCCGTATTGTCCCGGTGGAGCTTTGACTCCTGCACCTGTGACCTGTGTTTGCCACGCCTGATCGACTTGTTTATCAAACTGTTCTGCCGACATTCCCCACGGTAGCAGAACATACCCCATACCGTTATAGTCATGAACACCGCCAGTTGACACATTAACGGCCTGCTTCCAGACATCATTATCCAGAACACCGGAGTAATCCCCCTTCTGGGCCATTATTCCCGCGTAGTAATCCTTTGCCACCTCATATGCCATTGCGGCTCCCTGAGCGTCACCGGCAAACGCATCCTGCACGGAGTTTGAGAACTCAAGCCGCATATCGTTTTCCTTGGGCATCGACATCCCTTTTGCGTCTTTAGTCCCTTTTCGTGCAGCAGAACCCGCGAGAATGGTTTTTGACGCTTGCGAAGGTGAAATCGTGATATCAGGATTGATCCAGTTCTCCTGAGCAATTAACGACGAAGGCTTATCCATCAGGACGCCGGCAACCGCCGCAGAGGGCGCATTTACCGCTATTTGTTTGAGTGTGGCCATGTAAGGTGCACCACCGCCAGTACCTTTATGAATGGCGTCCAACAGTTTTGATTGGTTATCTGGTGTTGACTGTAATAGAGCCTGAGATAAAGCATCGGCCTGAACTTTAGGTATCACAGCATCACTTTTAATTCCGAGCCGTTTCTTTTGGATAATGACATTTTTTACATAGTCGCCCATTAAATCAGGGTTATCGGTATAAGCCGCGAATGCTTTTTGGGTCGTCTCATCATTCTGAACCAGCCAACCACCTGGATCTGCCTCACGGGCATCCATGATGCGTTGATAGTTCTGTTGGGCCTGCGCATATTGCTGTTTTTTAAACTGTAAATCAGCTGCGTTATCGGCAGGTTTCAGCGCCTGAACGGCGGCCAGTCCATCGACGGCAGAATTCTGCATCACAAAGTTATTTACCGGCTGAAGCGCCAGCGTATCTTTGTAACGGTTCCATTGCTGATAAAACTGTGCACGCTCTCCCGGTGTTGCAGAAGAAGGAATCGAACGGATGAACTCAGCTTCGGTCACAGGATTCTCAATATTGAGTCCTGATTGCGCGCGTGCAGCATCGTCAGTTATGCGCTGCTGAATATTGACGCGATATGCAGAATCTATCTGATCCTGAACCTGTAGAATTTTAGATGTCATCTGGGCCTGCTGCTGGCCGTCCATGTCTTTAAAATCCTGCGAGTCGATAATGGACCGAACATTCCCCATTCGCTGAGCATTAGCGGAAATAGAGTAAACATAGTTTCTGGTTTCGTTTACAGGAATTGAGGCTGCAAACTGTTCGTTGCTGACCTGCCCAGTGCGCGGATCGCCAATTTGTTTTATCCAGTTATCGACCTTGCGAAATCCAGCATTATAGGCTGCCAGTGCAAGCACCTGATTGCCGTTATAACGCTTAGTCAATGCGTCCATTAGCTCCCCAGAAACGCGGCGGTTCTCCTCTTCGCTATCATTCTGAAGGGGTTTAATACCAAAACCGGGGTCACGCCCCGTTGCTGGCATTATCTGACCGACACCTTGCGCACGGTCGCCACTTTTAGTTACTGGCCCCTGCACTATGCTACCGTCGGCATTAAGATGACGGTTTCCGCTTTCCTGTTGGTAAACTGCCTGCATCAGAGTGTCATGAGGAACGGCCAAGGTATTCATTCCAGCATTTCCGGTACTGGCCTGAACTTGCCATTGTCCTACGCGGGTACTTATGGCCTCCTGAGCCGCGTCTTTAATCATCGCCTGTCGCTGGTCCGGCGGCAGGAAGGTGGTAATCCCCTGCGGATTACGCAATGCGGAAAGACGCTGCTCTGGCTGCATCATTTTCAGGGAACCGGTAGCAGCATCGGTGATCCAGCGCTGCCCAAGTTGCTGAGCCTGAGTCTGGTCTATATACCCCTTACTGGCGGCGCCCTGAATCATATTGTTCGTGGCATCAAGAATTTGCTGACGGGTTGCCGGGTCGGTCGATGTCAGATAAGTAGACCGGCTGGTCTCCAGCGACTGATTAAGGCCGGCGATATTTGAGTCTTTTTCCTTTGCCCATGCCAGAGAGCGGATTTGTTCACCGCCGCGGATGTTCTGCTGGTTTACCCAGTTATCGAACTCCTGGCGCATGCGACCGCTAGTAATGCCTGAAGCTGAACTTTCAGTAACCTTCTGCATCTGCTGGCCATAGCGGTCCTGCATGGTTGCGTAGTCGTTATCTCTTTCAAGCGCGGCATATGCTTCTGCCTGGCCCTGCAGCCAGGCAGTTTGGGCCTTGCCAAAGCCCAGACGCTGCTGGTCCTGGTATTCCTGCGTAAGCGCGCCGGCGACTACCTGCCCGAGCTGCTCCGTGGCACGAGCGGGAGCAGAAAGCGCGTTTGTATCGACAGAAGTGACACCAGTAGAAGGACGCAGGGCAACATTGCCCAGATCGCGAGCGGTAGGTAAGCGTGGCATATTTTTTACTCGTTATTTATACAGGCTATACAAAGACGCTCCCCCCTGAAGGATGGAGGTCAACCCACCAAGACCACCGGCCGATTTAGCAGACTTCGCCTGGGCTTTAAGAACGCTTGCCTGATTCCTCATTTGGTTTGATTGCTGGGTGCCATTCCACAATGTCATCAGGTTATTCAGCTCACCCTGCTGCGCGATATCAGCGCGGTTATTAATAGCTGACACGCTATTGGCGTTTGCACCGGAGGCCGCAGCGTTCGCCAGAGATGTTGATTCTGCCTGGCGGGCTTGAGTAGTTTGTTCACGGGCCTGCTGTTGATATGCGGCATCAACGTTATTCGCTTGCTGTCTCAGCTGCTTTGCCTGCTGGTTATAGACGCTAGCAGTCTGATTGCCTGATTTTACCGATGATGAAGCGTTGAGCAGAGAGCTGCCCATCTGGGCGTAACCCGCCCAGTTTTGCATTGTTCCCATGATTCCAGACCCCGTTCCTGATGCAGCAGCTGTACCAGCTGTTCCTGTAGCGCCCGCCGTTCCCGTCTGCGTTACTGGTGTGCCGACTGCTGCGGTTATTGGGGCAGCGGTCGAGCCAGAGGCCCCTGCGGCGCCCGATCCTGCAGCAGCACCACCACCCATCAATGCAGAGCCCCCTAAAATGCTTCCGGCTATCGCCGCAGCGGTTTCGCCGGGGTGATCGCCAACCCAGCCACGAATTCCAAACGAATTAAGTGTTTTTGAGTTCGCGCGCTCCTGATTGCCAGGGATATGCTTGAGGTCCTTCCATGCCCCACTAAAATCGCCTTTACCTAAATCCTTCAGTACATTCATCGGAGACTTTATCGAGTCCCATGCCCCTGCCCATATGGCTGACGCCTGCTTTGACATGGTTCATTCCTCCAAAGATCTTGATATTTTCCGATATTCCACTATCGATAAAGCCGCAATATTCCAGAAACCGGGGAGCGCTCTTCCATTCTTCATCAACGACCGCGTAAACCGGCTGGGTATAGGTTGAGATAATTTCTTTAATGGCCTTACATGCAGCCCTGACCATGGATACTGGATATTTCGGCGCGTCGCTCTTCATTTCCATGAAGGCAACCAGTCTGTGATCCCGCCGCATTACGCCGCCGAATGCCACTACTTCCCCGTTAACCTCCAGTGCAATAGCCCGCATGGTGCCAGGAACTTTCTCGTACCAGCCTGAAATATCATCTCTTGTTGCGTATCGAATGTTACTTATCATGCGTTGTCAGACTCACTATTGCCGCCAGAACGGTAACAGGCCGCGGGGCGGCGGCGACAAGACAAATCCGGGAATCGGTATCCCACGAGCCATCAAACTCAAAGGAATCCCGGTCATACGATTCCCACACCGTGTTACTTGCGGTGGGATTAGCAAACTCTTCGGCAGGCAAATCGTCCTGAATGTCGAAGTCAGGCCCATACGTCATCCCGCGGTAGTGGGTGTTCCTCATGATTAACGCAAGATGGTCCACGCGTTTACGCTGCGCCAGTGCGGTGCCCATCCCAGCAGCGTATGCAAGCTTTGAGCTTTTGTACTTCGCGGTATAACCCAATCCCGCGATGACATTGCTGTATGAAGCCCCCAGCGATATAGCACCACTGCTTACCGTTCGCGTACCAATATCTTTGCCGTCGGCCCATACCACTACCGCTTTGCCCTCGATATGGTTAAGCCCGGAAAGAGTGTCTCTGGCGCTTCCGGATCTGGTGATGAAGGAATCAGCCTGTTTATTCAGGCTCCCGCCAATACACTCGGACTCTTTAGCCCACCGCTCCAGGCACCGAATACCGTTCCTGTTAACGACGTAATAAACCCGGTCCTCTTCATCGCCTGGCAATGTGACTACATCCTCAACGGTGCCATCGGTTTCCACAACAACCCACGCTTTGAGGTCTTCTGCCGGGTCTCGGACCAGGACGGCGACAGTGCCGTTTTCCCGCACACAGTGAATGCGATCATCAGGAAGGCGTTGCGCCGCGATGCGGACAATGGGGGAATTTCCGCATTCCGGCCACAGGTCGGTAAGGTCTGTACTGGCGTAGTCGTAGTAATCACTGGTGTAGTTGAGTTCATACACCCGGCGTCCGCTGCGGTGGATGAAGATGCCGCGGTTATCCAGGACTACAGCACCGGCATGCGTACTTCCCCGCGTGGAAGGATACTTGATATGGAAGTTATCAGGCGTTACCACTTCACCATAAGAGGACGACTGAATTGATGCCTCACTGCCCTGAGTGCCTGCAATTAAGCGGAGCAGCGGCAGCAGCCAGTTGACCTTATCGACGGGACCCGAACCGATACTGCCGTTAATCGCGCTAGCATCACCGGCAACTTTATCTTCTGAGTTGTTACCATCGTCAAAAGAATCATAGGCATCCGAGTAACTGCCATAAATGCGGTCACCACCAGCCCACCACAACCGCCCCTCAAAGATGGCCACTGCTCCGGGGAATCCGTTTTTCTCAGAGAAGGCCCCTTCATACCAGTCAGCAGTCGCAGATGTTCCGCCCAGGTCAGAAAGGACAATCCCGGTTGCCGACGTCCTGGAATTAACAGCAGTTATCCGCACTGTTCCCGTCAGGCTGCCGCCAGAATACTCAAGCGAGACCTGCACGGAGCCGGAACTGGTTTCCCAGTCGCCCGCCGCGACACCGATCCGATAGTAGATAGTATTATTGTCCAGCCCGTCGTCGTAGGTTTCTGACGTTTCACCAGTCCACGTCTTAACATCAGTCCAGGCACCCGGCTCACTTACAGAACGTTGAAGCGTCACAGTCCCGGACCACGGCGTCGCGGGATCGACGTTAGCAATACTGACCGTAAACTTGCGCGAGTCATCTATCCCGGTCACCTTCACATAACCGGTAAACTGAGACTCACCGTTGATTGCCGACGATACAGTTTGCCCGCTTGAGGTTAAACGGAATAGCGCGCCAACATGTCCGGAACGAAACAGGCTGGCGGACGCCGTAAGATTAATCAATCCCGTTCTGGCGCCGGGCGTGAGCGTCGTGGGAGAAACGTTCATCACATTGTACGGGCCATCGTTCGAATAATACTTAACGACAGACCACGAACCGTTATCACGCCGCTCAATACGCCTCTGCTGTATGCCACTACACGCAACAAACAACACATCGGCGCTTTGTGCTACCTGGACTAAATCCAGGTCGCTATCTCTCCACGGGGTATCCAGAACCAGAACACCACCGCTTTCAACTGCCACAGAACCAACGATAACCGGGAACGTCTCAGCACTTTCAAACTGAATGTAAAAGTCGCCGGCGGGAGTGAACGACAATGAGCTGACGCCCTCCAGCAGAGTAGTTTCAGCGATATAGTCATCCTCACCCTGGCTTGAGCCGATCATTATAGTTACCGGCCCGCGAGCGACGCTGACGCGAATAGCATGCTGCACATCCTGATCGGAGGCGGACACACTGACCTGCTGCCAACGAATTGCTGATGTGGAACTGTTGCCGGTTAACTGCATGCCTGCATCAGTCCACTCAGAGGAGGAATCAGACTCATCGGCATCCGTCCAGCCGGAGAGATCAGACACGAAATCGCCATTGATAATTGCAGATGACACCGCATCGCGAGATATCAGGGCATCATCAACCCACACACGCATTTTGCCGTCAGTAAGTTCAATGAGAGCCGTATCATCAGTCGCGAACACAAACGGAATAAACCGGGATCGCTTATTGTCGAGGGTCTGCCCGATATATCCCAGTCCTGGCCGGAGCATCATGGAGCCAAGCAGTCGAGGCATCCAGTTAGTCTGGACCTCCGCCGACAGCGCCAGCCGCTCAATGTCGGTGCGGGCCAGCGCCAGAGGCGAAATAATCCCACGGTTAAAAGCGAGAAGCGGAACGTTATTACGTGGCATGATTTGTCCTATCGGGAAAACCGGCTGCGCTGCCCCCTGCGGGAAGTAACAAATGCGCCGGCAGGAACGCGCTTAGTCGGATCCTGCAGGGCATCCTTGGTGAGAGCATCGCGTTTTCTGGTTTTATACTCATACTCAATAGTCTGAGCATCGGAGCCATTTTTCAGGCGAGGTGAAACGAGTTTCGCCAGATGCGCCGCAATAAACATGCGGTACGTTTCCGGCCAGGCTGAACCGTTATTACCATAGAACTCACTATCCGAAACGTAGCGGATGTAGATCTCGTCATAGTTACAGAACCAGAATGCCGCCTCGTCTGTATAGTCGAGTATGGTGTTATTGAAATAAGGGTCAGAAGCAACAGAGCACGTCCTGATCCAGTCTTCAGGCTTATCAAATGCCCTGATGTAACCAAACGGCGGTTCTACTGACGGGGAGTAATCCAGGCGCTCAGCTCTTACAGCAAAATTCCACTGGCCCTGTTCGAGGCAAAACCTTAGCGCGCCCTCCCAGACGACATCGAGCAGGCGGCGGGGTTCCCGGTTTTCTTCCAGTGAAAACAACACCCGCTCACCCGACAGGATCAGGGCATCGTTGTAGATTGCCAGTCGAATGTTCGGGTCAACGGACATCATCACACCTCTTTAATCAGCAATTCCATTCTGGATAAAGCTTCTTCTTTGGTCTGGATATTTCCTTCCATCACTTCTCCGTCTTCCCTACGGATTACAGACCACTTAGCCTGTCCGCGAAACTTCACAAAATACGGTTTTCCGTCTTCTTTAGTTTCGGGCTCAATCTCGCCGAATTGCTGATGAATGAAGAATTCAACTTTTGCTGCGAGTTGCTTCACTGATGTCACAACACCTTCGGCGTACCAGGTGCGATCGACTGCGAAGACTTCTATTTTGTCGCCAGCTTTTAGCTGGTAAGCGATATGCGCCCAGGCGGCTGGTTGTCTGAACAGGTCAATATTCTGTCCTTCTTCGGCAACAATGCGAAACGTATTGCGGGCATGCTCGGCAAGTTTTAGCCGGGAAGGAATAATATGGTGCGCCATTCTTACCTCACTGAAAGAAAAGCCCTCGCAATGAGGGCTGAAGTGTTATTACGCCGATGCTGTGGCAGTAGCCAGCTTCAGCGTTGCGCCGGATGCCGTTACAGCCGAAACAAATGCGGAATAAGACATCGGTAATGTGGTGTTATAAACCACTACTGCATCGCCAACTTTCATGCCAAGAGCTTTGCCGTTGGTGATGTAGTTGGCAGCCGTAACGGCTGCAATAAGGTCCGATGAAGAGTAAGACCAGGCAGCACCACCGCCGCCGATGCGATCCTGAAGTAAAGCCGGTGGGTTGGTTGTTGCGTAAGCCATTTATTCCCCCTTATGCATCAGCAACCATTGAAGAACCGTCATGATTCAGCACCACAACGCCATTTGGCTGGAGTAGCGAACCGCCCATGAACATGGAAGTACGCGCCCAATAGTAATCGTCTTCTTCGTTATAACCGGCTTTTACGTCCATATCCCCGCTGTTGACAGCGTGACCAATGGAGTTGCGGTGGTAGACGAAAAGGTGTTCGTTCGCAGTGCCAACGCCAGGAACACGCGAATGCACTACCCAGTTAACACCAGCCCAGCGCAGCATTTTGCGAACAGGGCCGTTAAATGGCTTCACATCCACGTAATCGGCGCTGGTGAACTGGTTGTTCTGGTAAAGGAAAGCGCGAAATGCCGGAGACATAACACCGAACATGTTGCTTTCTTCTTCGACATCCACATCGTTATTGCCGAGCACCGCGATCGCTTTGGTTACTGCAACCATGCGTGAATCAGCTGCGGAACCAGTCACGTTAATGGTCTGGGTCGCAGTGTTCAGGTTCGCCAGAATGACGTCGTCAATCTTGCGGTTCATCACCTTAATGGTTCCCTGCTGCATGATGCGGCGGCCGTCGCCCTGAGAGCCAAAAATATTGAATCGGGTGCGGCGGGGTTTATCGTGCCATTCGGTCAGAATTGCAGGTTTCTGCGTCAGGTTGTCAGCACGCGCAGGGATCATCCCGTTAACGCCACGGGTAACTGCTTCCGCGCCACCGGTATCAGCAACAAGGAATGTTGCTTCGTTACCTTTAACCACGGATTCGGTTACAACCGTGCTGCGCAGCATGGACTGGCCGAACTCGAAACCGGCGATGAATTCCTGCCGGTACTGTTTTTGAAAAGCGGTATCAGACATAAATTGTCTCCATCGGATTGTTTTATTGCCGCTCCGACGAGGTATCCATTCCGGCAGACAATAGCGGGGTGTCCTCTGTTAAGAGGGGCCGGTTATCTGTGAAAGGGGTCGTGCTGCGCGGTTACTACTGAAAGGGATTAGCCCAGGCGTTCCTGAGCTTCGTAAAGTTGACGCAGGCGGGTCTGAGATGCCTCATCTTTGAACCAACCCTCATAATCGTCACGCATGCGTTTTTCGAGAGTTGCAATTTCGTCGGTGATCGCCTGTGGATTGCTGGCACCCGGAACCACTGTTGCCACCGGGTTTACCGCGCGGGCGACATCAACCAGCCATTTCGCCACGTCAGGATTATTGAAAATGCTGACTCCGTCTCCGGTCTGTGCGCCAAGGAACAAATCCTTCGCATCCTTCGACAGACCATCCAACATGCCGTTAATCAGGTTGATATTTCGGCGGTATTCCGGCCCCCACTCCTGGCGCAATGCATCTTCCGTCTTCTGTTGGGCTTCAACATTGCGCTCATAGCGGGCCTGCATCTCCTGCTCGACCATCTGCTGGTTCCACTCAATGGCGGCCTGCACATGTTCTTTGGATACGTTCTTGCCGTGCATCGCTTCGAGGAAGGACGATACACGCTCTTTATCTTCATCCCCCAGAACTATGCCTGACGGCAAATCAGCCAGGTAATCATCGGCCTTCTCTGGCACACCGTTATCTTTGCGCCATTGCGCCAGCTCTTCATTGGTCGGATTTTCCGGCAACTTAGCAGCGCGGAATTCACCAGAGCTCATCTTGGATTGTAGTTCGCGATGAGCTTTTGCCAGCGCTTCAGGTGAAGCGTAGCGTTCCAGCTGTTTACGATACTTCGCATCATCGCCGGCAAGCTGATCGCGCCAGTTATCAGGAAACTTTTGTGGTGCTGCTGGCGGCTGTGGATCATCCGTATTTAGCGGATTAGGGTTGGGGTTAGGCTTACCCTGTTCGCCTTGCTTACCACTTTCAGGCGGTTCCTCCCCCTCCGGACTACCACCAGCGGGAGCGCCGGGGTCACCGTTTCCATCATCTGGGGCGTAGTATTTTAAGAACATGTTGCGGAATAGCATTGGAATTCCTCAATAAAAAACCCGCACGAAGCGGTTTATTTTTGTTTCCGTTTGGCTTTCGCCTCTTCAACTTCCTTCGACGAAAGATTATTCATCTTCACCACTTGAGCCCCGACGAATCGCTTACCCTCAGCAAATGCCGTGTCGCGATCGCTATCTGGCCTGTAGCTCAGGTCGTAATACCCGGTCAGATTCATAAGCTCATGCAGAATTAACTTTTGTTGCTCTGGCGTGGCCTCGCCTTTGTTTAGCGCCTTTATCGCGTAAACGAAGGGGATATTGTCACCCCACGGATACGGCAAATAAGGTTCAGGAGCTTTTATGCTCATGCGGCTGCCTCCCTGAAGGACTGAGCGGCATCAGCCACGTTTTGCAGCGTTTCCGCCCCCTGAGATACCTGCTGTATTTCCGCTGCGCTTTGCTGCTGCTGAGCACGCTGCTGAAGCAGCTGGTTGGCATCGTCTTCACTGCGCAGCCACTTGGCCGGTACACCTGAACCATCCATCGCGTCCCTAAACGCTGTACGAATATCAACGTCAGCATCGACAGAAGGATCAATATTTCTCGCAATCCCAAGCATCTCGGCGGTTACCTGCAGTTTGCCTTGCTTCTCCTGCCCGATAGCAGACTGGAGCGGGCTCTCGAAGGAGAACTGCACATCCTGCCCCTGAAGGGATTCGGGAATGTCATAGCGAGAACCGAACGCACCGGATTGCATCAGCAGGTTAAACGTCATATCGCAGAGCTCGCCGTTGTACTCCTGCTCTACCGGAGAGAATAGCGGCAGCGCCTGACGAATGTACTCTTGCACCCGCTGGCTGACCTCATACGCCGTCATGCCAGACATCTGCGGCAATGTCAGGGTGTTGAGATAAAACGCCTGATGAATCATTGCCTGGACATCATTGCGGATGTTCATGCCCGCAGGGAGTTGAGTTGACTTCGTAAACTCGCCGATAACTTGCCTGATGTCCTGATCCGCCTCCAGGTCTGCCCAGGTGATACCGCCGGCCATCAGGTTAAAGTCATCGCGGAATACGGACTTATTCGCCACCAGCGGCGGGTCAACGGCCTTTTCGCCAGCTTCGAGAAGGACACGAGTGATTGACTGAATCAGGCGCGCATCCGGCAAAGCCACGATGGTAGCCGGAGAGTAAGCATACTGAGAGCCAGATACTGTTTGCCATCGAGGGATACAGTAAATCCGGTTCATTACCGGCGTTTCTTCCATCATATGCTGATTATCAACATCAATATAAATCGACGTGTACGGCGCACGGCTTTTCCCCATCTCGTATTGTTCAGACGGAACAACAACGTGTCGGCAATTGACCTCTTTGTACGGGTCTTTCTCCAGATGATTTTTGACCTGCTGACTGATTTTATTGCCGAAAAGCTGCTTCAACTGGGTCGCTGTAGGCTTCCACTTCCGGTGAATGGTGTCGATCTCGCCGTCCGCGTTTTCTGCCCACGCCACGTCCCGGAGATGCCAGCAGCGATACAGCAGGCCATTAGCATGTCTGTTAAGTTCAACGCTGATCGCACACTGGCCGAATGCTGAGAAGTCGTGATCGCCCTCTTTGGTGGCCCTGACCAGTTGAGTTCCTCTCGCATACATTGCCCGATACTGAACATCTCTGGCCCATTGCAGCCAGACTTTTGCCTGGTGGTCGGGTTCACTGCCCTGAATATTCAGATTGAACCACTTATCACGCCTCAGCATTGAGCCAAAGGAATCTCCCAGGTCACGACGCGCCAGTACGGGGTAGCTGGTCATTAGATGATCCGCGAACTCATTACCCAGCGAACGGCAGATAGTGAAGTCAGCCCGCTCAGGATAAAAGTTATCGGCGATTTCCTGCCAGAGCGACAGCAGAGAGGATTTCTTGCTGAACAAGTGATCGCCGTTCTTTATCAGTTGCTGTGCTCTGCTGTCCATCATCCACCCAGTTTGTTATTGCTGCTGCCGGTGAGAATTGTGCTACTTCGACCGCTGCGCTGCTGACTCTGAATCATGCTGCGACGTCGCGCAGCCTTTACGGCGTCGGTATCTTCAGTCGGTGCCGCTGTCTGGTCTTCACTTTCAACCGTTACGCCGCCGCTTTTGGTTCCTAAAATACTGCCGACAACACTACCGATAGCGTCTGTTGCTTTACTCATTTATCGTCTCCTTTTCTGGTTGGAGTGTCCGAGATTAACTTTCGGCGGCGCATTCCGTGCCCGGTAGCCGCCGCGAACATTCGCCTGCCTTTCACCATCAAACCAACTCATAACCACGGCGTCGCCCCGGTCAGGAGAACGTCCAAGGCGCTTAACGAGATTTTCTTTCGACTCAAGATGAATGACGCCGCCGCCATTCCCGCCACGCTTAACCTCATAGGTTGGTGCGGTAAGGTCAGAGAGTAATGTTGGATCGTTTGGGAGGCAGATTGTTGAGCCGCCTGGGCGGTCAGGATTCAATGCCTCACGTAGTTTCCAGTAAGCCTCGGTTCGAATATTTCTGAACTTCAGCAGGCCATCATGTGTACGTCTGACGGAATCCTTGATCCCCATGTACGAAACAGCATCAACGCCGTTTTCACGCAAGTGGGCATAGGCGTCACCACCCCAGCCGCCGCCAATATCAACAATGCATTTGGCGCCATCACGGCGCTTGGAGATAACCAGACCAGCAACATCAGTTCCTCCGGGAGTCTCTTTCCCCGGAACTGTGAGCAATTCAGCAAACCAGCCGTCATGGCGGGGAGATATCACCGTGTTGTCAGAACCACCCTGCGCAACGTCCACGCCAATGGCACACATTGGAACGCCCGCGGGAGGTTGCGCCGTCCAGCGAGACATTGCCGCCTGCACCCAGGCTGTGGGGATGCATTGGTTGGGTTCATCCTGAAGCGATGCCCGGAACTGCCCATCGCGGTATGCATCCCGTAATTCTTTTGGAAGGTTGTTAAGGATACGGGCATATTCGCCATCAGCAGCCAGATCGGGATTGTCGCTTAACTTTGCCGGGATGAATGTTCTCGACTTAGCCTCAACCATGAAACCACCGATCAAGTGCGGCCCCCGGCCTTCAACCTCCATTTCTTCGCCGACTTCATTTCGAAGATACCAGCGAAGTTCGCCGGGTTTCGCGGGGTTAGGATGCGATGGATCAAGCCATGCCCCCCACCGCCGAATAACCCATAGCCCTGTAGCGCTGGTCGGTGGGTTACCAGTAGCCACAACGCGGCATTTTTGCCCCGGAGTTGTGGAACGGTTCCAGATCGTGATGAATTCGTACTGAGTTTCGAGGAAATCAGTCACCTCATCGAAACAAATTAAATCGTGAGGGTCACCTTTATAGCGCTGCTTGTCCTCTTCTTGCTCACAGCCGCCGTACTGGATTAGCTGTTTGCCATTCCTCCAGACCAGATCCGAACCATTCCACCCATCACGACCGCCGTCGAACAACTTACCGATAAGTTCAGACTCGGCCAGTTTCTTGGCATCTTCGCGGATACGTCGCAAGATGAGTGATCGCTCGTGGCTTGTGACAGCCAGGCCGTTTATCAGCGCAGATTTACCACCGCCCGCCTGTCCGCCGTAAAACAGTTCATCGGCATCACAGTAATAAGCGTCAGTCTGAGGGCCAGGATTCGGCACCCAGAGCATATCTTTTGTCGCGGCCATTACATCATGCTCGACAGCCTTCAATTCTTCAGGGGAAAGAGACTTCAGGCGTTCGAGAACTTCATCAAAAGAAATCCCGCTCATATCATTTCATCGCTTTAGTCAGGGCAAACGCCAGGCGACGCGCAAGCACGTTGAGATCGACAACCTCCCCCTCTTTTTTCTCAGGAGGTTCAAGTTGTTTGCGGATTTTGTCTACTTCCAGTTGGCGGCGCTCAATCTCCACCTGCTGGATGCGCTGCGCATTCTCCGCATCAGCCAGGCCCAGACGCTTAGCGACAGCCTCAAACATCCGTTCACGGCTGATTGAGGTTATTTCGATACCGGCCTTGCCGACCTTCACGCCCGAATAAGCCAGTGCGGCCGCATCATCTAATTTTGTCGAGTCTTGCAGCACTACGCGGCTCACTCCTTCGCCATTACAGCGCGGGCAATCTGGATTAGGATCGAGTGTATGGTTATAGCCATAACCGCCAACATCAACAGGCTCGCGACGTTTGCGCTCAAGCGCTTCGAGTCGCTTCTCTTCATACTCCACGGCATCACGCCATTGATACTGGTGACCGAAGCCCCAGCAGTGACGGCAACAACCGCGGCGATGTTGCGATATCTGGTTGGCGTCGAACGTTGCCAGCCGCCACATCTGCTCAAGTACTTCATCCGCACTGCCAAGCGTGCGCACAATGGATGCTTTCTGCTGCTGCGCAATGGCCTGCGCAACGTTAGGATTCGTTAGGAGTTGGCGACCGTAATTTGGGTCACTATAGCCTGCTCGCTCAGCGGCTGCAGTGGCGTTATTGTCCTTCAGGTATTCAGCAATGAAGCGCTTTACCTTTGGACTCCGTTTGCTATCCACCAGCTCTTCTGCGCATTTTTCCTTTTGCGCAGTGCGCAGTTTCTTCTGCGCAGGTTTTTGCGCAGTGGGTTTCTTGATGTATCGGCGGGCTGTAGCGTAATTCAGTCCCTGCGCTTCACACCAATCCTTCGGTGATACGCCGGTTACGGCATGATCGGACAGGAACCGTTGCTGAAGCTCGCCCCAGTCCGGTTTTGCCATGGGTTAATCCTGTTTGATATGCGGCAGAAATGCACTAAACATTCTGTCCAGGAGGTAGCAGTAGGTTTCGTTCGCCGCCGATGTGTCGATAGCTACCCCAACATCACGGCAGCAGTAGAAAGTTGCGTGTGCGCACTCATGGACAAGCGTTGCTGCCTCGCCGTTGAATACGCCGATTAGGTAGATGTTCTCGTTATTGTCTACGTTCTGGTAATGCTGACAGCAGCCAATAAACATATCATTACCGCCAGTTTCAACGCCAAGGTGGACGCAGGCGGCATCCCACTCCTCTTTGCTTCGGCAAAGATATACATTTGCAGAGTGAAACAACGGCACAAAAAACCGTGGCAACTTAGGCCATTTTGTTTTCGCCATGATTGGCTCCAGTCGTTGGGATAAAGCCATTATCGAAGCCACTCTGCTGAATGGCTCCTGTAATGCCTACTGTTGGGCCCGGTGTTCGTAACGGGAAATGGTCTTGCCGTTTGCGTTCATCACGTAGGCCACTTCTCCCTGCTTCAGGAATACGTTCTGGTCCATTCCCGATACGGCAATACTCTGCTGGTTGGGGTTGAAACCAACGCTCAGTCCACAATGAATTTCTTCGCCGCCACCAGGCGACATCACTTTTACTGTTAACATGCTTCTTCTCCTACTTCTGGCAATAAAAAAGGCCGCCATTGGCGACCTGGGTTCAAATTATGTGTTTCAGGGCATATGACACGAGTAACCGCAGTAATAGCCACCGTTGGATTGCGGGTTGACTTTCTGCATATTCTCTGCAACCTACATTTAAGTATAGATCGAACCAGCAGTCCCGATTATCGCAGCAAGCAGAAAGAAGGTGACGGCAGTTCTACGCATTTGCACGCCATAAAATGACAGAGCCAACCCGACGAAAGCAACAATTAAAACTGTCCACATATCCAGTAAGAGGAAGAGATATCCCTCGAAAGCACTGTCAATCAGTACGTCCACATCGCGCATTCCTTTTAATAGATAAACTCCGCTGAAATACTATCACGATAGCGTTAGCAGACTATCTGCTAATCATCAAGCATCGACTGACTTATTTTCGGTGGATTTCTTTTCGCAAGTTGTGTTAGCAATCAGCGTCAGGGCGAGCCACCGCGCGGCATGCCCACATACAGGCTTCCTGCATTTTGGTGCGAGCGATTGCCAGACAGCGCAAAGCTTCATCAATCTCCCGAGCCTGCTCAGCACTTAACATTGCCGGGCCATTACGGACAGCCAACAATTCACCTCGCTCGGTATCAAGCAAACTACAGAAGTGGCGGCTGACGCCTTTAAGGCGGTTCATTCGCTCAATGTCGCCAGCGGTTAATGTGCGGTAGCCTTTTACAGTGCTGCCGTCCTGCGGTTTTGCGGTTTTGCTTCACTCATTGGTTTTTCTCTTTTGGTTGGATATGGAAATTTACCCGCTATTGCGAGGCATCACGATTAAAGGCTGCTACAGGGTGGCGGACAACATTTCTCCTCTATACTGTTAAATCGCCTAACTCAACAGAACAGGGAGAAAATATGATCGATCATTACTACGTAACTCACGCTCAAATCCTGGCGCTGAGAAACGTTGTTGCTTTTATCGTGCAAACGATGCCCGAAGAACAAAAAGAAAATGTCCTTCAGGTTTTGAGAAAATTTGCTGAAATAGAATTAATGGATGGTATCGACGCGCCGCCTACGAGTGATATCACCCCGAAAACAGTTGAGAAGTTAAATAAAGCCTACAAGGCTATCTTCAATGACATTATCGATCTTTCAACTCCTGGCAGGGAATCTGCTTCAGCACGCTACCTGCAATAGTTCTCGACCTTATCTCCATGATGGCCAGAACCTTCTTGTCTGGCCCTTTCTCAAGTTTGCTCAGCCGAAATTCAATATTCTTTGTCTTGGTCATCGTGTAACCCTGTCTGTTGATTGCGGGCAGTTGGCCTGCACGGATTTGTTGTGCGCCAGAATGTCGCGCTTCGTCTGTTTATCCATCACGTCTATATCGTGGTCAGTCAGGTAGATGATCCGCACCCAGCTGCACGCGGTATCAACCACCACCGGGGCGGGTAAATCTTTCGCGCAGCTCGCGATCAACATCGTCATCGCCCATACGCTTAACGTCTTCCTGTACATCGCTGGCCCCTTTCGTTGCATCAGCCCGGCGTTCTGCCGCGGCGACGGTAGCAGCGGCGTTTTCTTCAGTGCGCTGCTGCTCGGCTTTGGCTTCCGCCTTGCTGGTCCCGCGCGCATGGCCTAACCCAAACGCGCCAGCGATTAAGCCAAGCAGAACGACTACCAGCCCGCTGATAAATTCAAGGCTCATTGCGCCTCCTGCTGCTCATCGGCTTTATCTTTCAGCTTTGGCTGTCTGACGTACTGAGAAAGAATGGCGAGCACCACCAGAGCAGGACTAATCATCTCCACAACATTGGGCGGCAGAATATTTTTAATGTCCGTCGGCAGCATCGCCCAGGCATGGAGCGCGGCATCCGGGAATGACTGCGCCCATACGCCAACCAGCGCGCCGGCAGCGCCCAGGCGGACAGACCATGTTTTAAGCAGCAACCGGGCATGACCAACAAACTCCAGCTGGGTATATTTGCGCAGTAGCAACAGAACGAGCACGGCCACCAGCGCCAGCAGGGAAAAAATAATCATCGTCATAGGCTCACCCGCTCTTTAACCCAGCCGTATAGAAACGCTTCGTTAGCTGGCCTCGCTTCGGCCAACTCAAGATAGCGAGCGCCCTGGCTACAATTCAGCCCCTTCAGCAGCGTGGTTTCGCCATCTTTGCCGCGAACGGCCAGATAGCTTTTCAGCGCTGCAATAGTGATGTTGCCTATCGCGCCGTCCGGCTTCAGGTCCGGATATAGATTGCCCTGCATATTCAGCGCCGATAACCAACGCTGCAGGAATGTACTGGCGACACGCGGCCCCATGTTCACGCCGGTATCACACAATTCCTGTGCAATTACTGGCGACAACTCGGCAATGCGGTCGAACTTCGGTTCAGTCCAGTATTGCGACAGATAAATTGCTTTGGCTGTATCCCGTGGTAACGCCTTCATATCGCCGCTATAGCCATATGCGCGGGCGGTAGTCTGCGTGATACCCCAGCGCGTTGGGCCGCCTTTATCATTCGGGTTATTTACGTAACCCCCTTCTTTACCGAGGATGCCCTCGATAATCTGATCTGCTGTCATGGCGCCTTAACTCCGGTAATGCGCTCCCAGAAATAGGTCAAAGCAACAGAACCCATTGCCCCGCTAATTCCGGAAGTGGCCAGTATCATGTAAATGCTCAGTCCGCTTTCAATGCTCACCAGGCCAGCAATAACGCCGGTAAACCCTGAAACCACCATTTGGGCAAGAGCATTGATCAAGCTCCATGTTGCCTTGCTCTGCTTCACATCTATCAGGTAGCGGACAAGTCCACCCCAGCAAGCAATGATCAGCAGAACCAGCCAGGACATCCCGGCAATGCTCTCTTTGTCTTGCATACGTTTAGCCATAGTTACCGCCTCCGATGAAAGATCGGGAAGCTGTGTGTTTGAAAGGGGTCAGGCCCGTCAGGCTGGATTTAACAACGAAGCGTGTCGATGATGATTCCTGCGGGACCTGATAATAAAAAAGCCATGCAAATGCATGGCCTTGTGATTTGAATCCGTTATTTACAAAATGTATTCGAGACAGTATCTTTCGACTTCCGGACAAAAAAACATATACCGGGACAAAATCTAAATGTAACTGCCTTGCCTGCATGAAACCATGCGGGCTTTTTTTTGCCCAAAGAAAAAGCCCACCGAAGTGGGCCTTACAGCTATCATCATTTTTTATTAGGTGTGGTGCCGGGTGCCTCCCGGTAAGTCGCCGCCAGTCCACAGACGACTCGCAATGCGCAAAAAAACATATCAGACTGGCAATGCCCCTCCGCATAGGGGGATTCACCACACCAAAAATTTAACATCTGATGAAACTCGTTTCAATGCTCTACGACGATGTGACAGGGGTACTGATGCAATGCATCTCGCGAATACCCCTGTCGTATCGCCGGAAAGCAAAAACCCCGCATTGGCGGGGTTTTCGTTATATTCAAATTGTCGCTTCTCATCGCTGCCATCGTGGCGCAGCTCTGCCAAGCATGAATGGATTATCTAAATTTTTGGGTGAAAATCAATTATAAAATGAACCTTGAGCACAAAAAGCAAAAAACCTAACTCCTCAGGTTTTTGCGTGCAGATAGAAATGCCCTTCCCTGAAATATCTTAAGGCACCATTTCACGCGCTCTCTTGCCTGGTCTGCCGTCAGCCATGGGGCTATCTTCTGAAGCTCCCTGGTAATATCAGATATTTTTTTTCTCGTCGTGTAATAGCTCAGCCCAACAATATAAACAGGGTCGTTAACATCAAAGGCATCGAGCACACATTTCTCCACAAAATCAGCATCATCATCACTGATAGCGCTGTCTATGACGCTAGTCTCTGGCTTTGGCCATAAAATTATCTGTGCCCTCTTCAGGGCATTAGGCCCGCGAAACCCCTCACTCCTTGCCTGTTCAAGCGCAGCAGTGAAACGCTCAAGTGCTTTGTCTGACCATCTGACCCCTTTGACGGCCCACCAGCACGAATGCGTTGTAGGCTTGCGGGGGAAAGTGGCTCCTCGGAGGCTTTCCCCCCAAACAGTGAGCAGGGATTTAATCCAGGCAGACTGAATGCCGGTAAGTAATTCGGGGCGTCCGAGGTATCGTTTATGCGTGGCAACCGCGACTTCTGACATAGCGGCATTTTGTCTACGGCGTTGCATTGGAGTCATGCTGTCTCTCCCCGGATCTGACAGGTGCGTATAAAGTTTTTGAGGATGCGGTAGTCAACTAATACAGTGCCGCGATGACGGCAAAGGCGAAGCTTCATCCAGCGGTAGCGGATGTTCTCTATGGTGAGATGATTCATATCCCCTCCCTGGTGATAAATTTTCCCGAATGCATTTCAACAGAACTCTCGCACTGATTTCCCCAGCGGTCCCAGCCGGGCCAAGATTCGCGAGCAAACAATTCCACGCGCTTAACGTCGCCGTACAGCAATTCCAGCCGACGGCGAACCTCCCAGGGTTTCTCGCTGTGCTCACCCAGGCAGGAATAAACCACCTGCTTGATAGATGCGCTCGCTCTTACCAACCCGGCGCCACAGGTGGCTATTAGCAGATCTTCAGTATTGGCCCGCGTGTGGTTGCCTCCATTCATACGGGTTTCGCTATTCAACATCGACAGCAGATCATTGAAATCCACCAACTCACCTTCAGTTAGCGCCTTATTGAATCGCCGTTCGGCGTGCTGGTTAAGCTTTACCCATGTAAAACCCTTCATGGTGCGAATTCGAAAACCCCAGGCCTCTGCCAGCTCGATCGCTTCCTCGGTATGTGTGCCGGTGTACCACATGGCAACAACGGCATTATCAGCAGCCAGATTCCAGACAGGGAGGCGCTTAAGTTCGACAAGGCTCATAGTTTCATAGTGGTTCTCAGCAGCGCCGTTGCTAATTTTATTACCATACTGCCAAGGCGGATCGACGTAGATAAGCTGGTAAGTCATGCGACCTCCAGCGTTTTTTTCAGTGCGCGTAAGTCGGCGTAAGCCTGCAGGCGGATGGCTTCCAGCTCTTCGATGGTCCAGCGGTGAATCCGGTTGTCGTTATCAAGCCCCTGAACTGCGGCTTCACCGATTTTTTCCACCAGCCCGACCCGGTAAGCTTTGATATTCCCGGACTTTCCGACATTGCAGTCATCACACTGCAGGTTGATGTTGATGCGGGTAAACCGCAGATGAGAGGCTTTAGCAACGGTTCTGTAATGCCCCGCATGCCAGACTTTGGCGTCCTGAGTACCGCAGGAAATACACCCCTCCCCATTAACGAGGGCCATTTCACGGCAAAGGGTATTAACCACGCGCTCGGTGACTTCCAGCCAGTGGCTGAGGGGCTTCTCAGCCGTCTTTGGTTCAGGGCGGATATGGTGAACGGGTTTATTTTTTAACCTGTTTTGTGCCTTAACCTTTTGTTTCTCGCGCTGCTGCGCAAGGTACTGGGCCTTATGCTCTTCGCAACACCAGTAAACATTGGGGTAGGTAAGGTTAAACCAGGCACCGCAGCCGGGTGCTCTGCATCTGCGACGAGGGTCTCTCATATCGCACCGCCAGGGTGCGAAAGACAAACGGAAACACCAGCATAGGTGATAGCCGGTGTCAGGAGGTACAGCTTTTGAGAGTGGTTCTTCTGCGCCATCGGTTTTTCTCCGTGGCACAGCGACTGGCAAGAAGGGTTGTTCAGACCCGTAATTAATATAGCTAATTTTAGTCCTGACTTACAGGGGGAAGACCGGCTTTTTTACGGGCCTCATCAAGGGATTTTAGCGAGGTGACAAACTCATCTTTGCGCAGCGGGAAGCCCCTCTCCACAACCCCATTTTTCACATAAACAAGGACAGGCCCGGTATGCTCTTTGAATCCTGGAAATAAATCATCCGGTATTTCCATAAATACCTCATTGGAAACACTCCACCAGCAACGAACACGGCCAACGAGTTAATACGCTAAAAAATAACCGCGCTAAGATGGCGTATAAAGTTAACAATGGCGGCATAACTGCCACTCTCTTACAGCTCAATAAAACCAGTCATCGGCACTTTCCCACGTTTCCTGCAGGATTTGCTCTATGCGCTTTTTATCGCCATCAACGCCGCCCAGAACGGTCAGCCCGTCAGTGCTTGAGCGTCTTATATTTAGTTTGCAGCCTTCATAGTTTTGATGAAGACGGCGCAGCAATTCAACTTCAAGGGCGGGAATGGCCCCTTCTGGCAGTTTTTAGTCTTGTCGATGGTTACTTCGATTCTCATAGTATCACCCACCTAAGAACTGTATAAATACACAGTACACCTAACTTACTGAATGAGCAATATCTTAAGAGCACAAAACGTTAATTTTTATCAGTCATGGGAAAACAAAACCCACCGTAGCGGGTTGAATCTATGGGGTTTTTTAGTCATGTTCTCTAAAGAGAGACAGAGTCTTAGGTCACAGTAAACAAAAATCGCCCAACTCATGAGTGGTAAAACAAGTCATATTGACGAGACCTTATATGATTACGTAATGGCCAAATTTAATCGAGCAGTGACATCAAAACTGTTCGATTAAAGTAGTCGGGCAAGCGTGCGACACTCTTCGAATGTTATCCTTAGACAAGCTCAAGGTAAAAAATGTCTAACATAAACAATTAAATTAAATCCGATTTGATTAAAAAAATCGTTATAACTAACTTAAACCTCACTACCTTTAAGAAAATCATTATGAAAAAGCATGAACTCGTAATCACCGCCTTTATTTTTAACCAGTTCAATTTCAAAATCTGGCCATGGGTACTTATAGCGCAAAAACAAACACTTTGACTCAATATCGATTAGTTTTTTAAGGCCAAAAGAAAAACATCCAACAATATTATCATCCTTAAACTCTCTGGCTATAACCAATGTACTTAAATTCTTATTCTTAGAGCACAAGTTTAGATATGCGCGGTTGAAAACCACCTCATTTCCTCGTGAATCATTTGCCATGATAAATCCTCAGTCATCCCTAAGTAAAAGACTTAAAAATCAAGTAACAGAAGGCTCCGGTACTTGATGGTTCCATTTTACAGGAGACAATAGCAGCTTTAATGGAGTAAAGATTCAACTATTTTCAAATTGAGAAGTTTCCAAATCATTTAAACTAAAGCACATATTAATAAGCGCACCACATGAATTTAATTCAACAATTTCAGATACAGTTGCAATCTCAGCTTTTTAATACATCATGCGGCTGCGTCCCTTTTCTGACATAACTCAGGAAAATTGCCCATCACCAGTACCTCAACGAACGGTGGCGGCACAAAGTTGCCGAAGCGTGCTAACAGAAAGAAAAAAACCGCAACAGCGGGTTTATACAACGACCACCAGCAGCAGACCTTCCAGCTCAATGACACGCTTGCAGGTGTCTTCCAGTAAAGAGTCCATCATTTCACCTCCTGTGGAGCGACTGCGAGCATTGCGGTGCGGCGTTCCTGTAACTCACACAATGCTCTTACTATCTGGCTGCATTCAATAACCTCAGCCTCTGAAGCGGATTCAGCCATAACCTCGAAGTGTGATTTCATCGCCAAGTATAGTGATTCTAACTCTTCATGCGTTAAGCGTTCATCAATACTTCTCCACTTAATGCCTGCATCTGTCATGGCTTTCTCGTAAATAATCGCAGTTTGGGCGGCAGTATAATGCTTCCAGATAGTAGGGGTTACGACCATGCGTGCTGCCGGTTCGCGCTCCAGCTCAGCGATGCGCTTTTCAGCCGCATCCAAGTTATTCCCCAACTTCTGCGCCATGTGGAACCAGTTTGCTCGCTGCTCTTCCTTAAGCTCCAGCGCCTCTACCACAGCGAGAACATTATCGGCTTTTACGTACAGGCTTTCGCCAAACTCATTTGCTGATGCTGCTCGACGCTTCAGGCTCTGCGCCAGTTCGGTGATATCAGTCATGCTGCATGCTCCTCGTCTTTCCGGCGACGGATATACGCACGGATGGCTTGCCGTAGCTCCTCGCGCTGCGCATCAGTGAGCGGAGCCGTTGGCTGCATCCAATCAGGGACGGTAGGTTTTTGAATTTTGCTCATTTGGCCCCCTCGCGCAGCTGCTGGGCGAAAACTTCAGCCTCTTCTGCACTTTCTAAACAGAATTTAATACTGCTCATCACCACATCACCGCCGCGTTTTTTCAAACGCTCCGCTACGCCTCGCTGCTCTGCCGCGAACTTCTCTACCCCGCGCGCCTCGGCTTCGGCTACGATGCGATCGGTGGCGGGGGTTGCGATTCGATTAATAATCGCGATCATTCCGGCACGCAGCACTTCATCCTCAGATGCACCGTAACCCGCAGCCACTTCTGACGCCTCATAGCCGTAATCACTCTGTGATAGCCAGTTATCTGGATTTTTCAGCGCCACATTCTCCGCAGCCAGCTGCTGGTAAGCTTTCGCCAGCGCCATAACCTTTGTCTCTTTGATCGACAGCTCGCCCGCACTCTCCAGCGAATGAATGAGCTCGTTTACTGTTGAGATGTTCATGCCGCCGCCTTGCTGCGATCCGCAGCGATTTTTTTCTGTTCGTCGATAATTTCCAGCATTTCAGCCAGTGCCAGGCCATCCAGAGAGATAACACCCTCGTCACTGATTTGTGCCAGCGCCAGCAGTTCCACCGCGCGGCGGGCTTTCTTCACGCTGATTTCCGGCGACACAAACGATTTAGTGACCTTTTTTACACCAGCAGCAGCGGCCTTGGCTTTATCCTGCTCCAGCACTTCGCCAGCTTTTTCACCGTGCTCTTTGATTCGGTCTACCGCTACGGATGCCGATACCTCACCAGATTTCACGCTCTTCTGAATCGCGTGATCTGCCGTACTGAGCGTCAGCAGCTTCTCAACCGTCGGGATCGACTTGTGCACCAGCTTTGCGATTTCCGCTGTTGTCAGGTTGAATGCGGCCAGGTCTTTCACTACAGCGGCCTGTTCAACCGCGGTCAGAGGCAACTGGTTGTTGCTTGTCATGATGCGAGCGATGCGCTCAACATCATTGCCGGTGAAGGAAATAATCTGGATGCGCTCAACTGGCTTTCCTGCCTCACGGCAGCGTAGATATGCGCGGTGGCGACGATGCCCCTCTACAATCCAGACACCACCCTCATCACGAACAACGACTTCCAGCGGCGGAACGGTGCCACCATTCATCAGGTAATTAAATAATTCGTCATCAGCCTGGCGGGTACGCTCGTCGTCCTCGCGGCGATTGAAATTCGGTTTGACATGCAGTTCATCAATCCTGATGAACATGCCACTATCGGTGCGTTTGATGACGTCGCCGTCTCGCATTTGTCTGAATGAATTAGCCATTTTTAACCTCTTTTTTATTCACCGCTTCCGCCCATTTTTGTTCCAGAGCATGTCTGGCTTTGTTCTTTCCACCAGCCCAGTAACTGTGCTGGACCCGGTAATGGTCATACGGGCATTTTTGTAATTTCATTGAGCGACCCCGCGATATTCCTTCAGTAGGTTTTCAAACATCATGCGGATACGGTTCGCGCAGCCAAACGGCATGTCATTAAAGCGCCACAAGGCTGCGCCGTTGCGTAGGCCGTTCTGGGTAACCTTGCCTGCTCCATGCAACTGGCGAAGCTGACCATTCACCGAGGACATACCGCGCCCCAGCGCAGCGGCGATTTCCCTAGTGGTCAAATCAGGATTGGCCTTGATAAATTCGATCATCGTGATTTCACCGCTGTATTGTGTTTTCTTGGATTTGGTTGTTTTCATTAAAAAAACTCCTTAGCCCCTGAAACCCTTCGGAATATCTGCCTGAACTTTGCCGCTAAATCCGAGGTTTCCGCCGGTTGCGAGATTTACCGGGCACAACTTCAGCACCAACTCAGGCCATTTACGATGTAGCGTCGGCATGTCCTGAACCTTTCCGCACCACCACTGGTCGCGCTGAATACGCTCAATCATGGTGCGGATTTGGTCGTGGCTGCAGCCGTGCTCCTGGCGCAGTTGACGAACTGCCTGTGCCCAGCGAACAAAATTTGGTTCCTTCGGCTTTGCCAGGCAGCCGTCAAATTCTGCGGCGCGTTCGTACATCTCGATGATGGTCGACCAGAACCACATCGCGAGATCGAAGTCGTTATCGGTAGCCAGGTTACTGTCTTCGGTAGCGTCAGGAATGTTTGCTTCCGGGATGACCGGTTCACGTCCTGACTCTGCAAAGTTATCCACAGGAAGAATCTCTCCCGCGTGGTTTTTATGATCTGTATGTAGTGATCTGTTTTTAAGATCTGTATAGAGATAGGATTCGGCTTGAGAGCCGTTTCCAGGATTCGGCTCTTGGGCCGTTTCCATTCGGCTCTTGGGACGAATGCATTCGGCTTGAGAGCCGTTTCCATCACTTTCAATCACTTGCTTCGATTCGGCTCTTAAGCCGTTTCCATTCGGCTCTTGGGCCGTATCCATATTTTTCAATGGGTTATTTGAATTTCCCCCTTGCGGGAATATTTTGGCGATTAGCGCCTCCTGATCGACCCGATAATGCTTCTTCGGAGTGCCGCTTACCTGCCGTAACTCTTCCTCAATAACCCCCGCCAGGTACTGCTCTGTAATCTTGAACATTGCTTTTCTGACCACGTCGCCATCTTTGGCGCGAATCTCTTTGGCAAGCGCTGCGTGCTCTTTGTAAAACCAGCTATTTTCCAGACTCGACTTGCCAGACCAGAACACCAGCTGATTGAGAATGGCCGCCAGCAAATACTGTTGCCTGTCTCCTGCAAAGAAATCCAGATACGGTCCGGGGATCGTTATGCAGTTCCCCTGCCCCGACATGGCCTGAACAATTTCAAACACCTGATTGTTCATTCCGAAACCTCATTGTGTAGCCGTAAAAACTCTCTCAACCCCACCCAGCCAACAGCCCCGCAGGCTTTGCTGTAGGAAACATCTTTCTCTGTCGCTGTGAGTACCGTCACCATGTGGCCTTTGTGTCTGTGCTGGAAGCGAGAACCGGCCTTAGGAATGCCAGTGCCTGCACAATCTCCTTCAGACGGCTCATACGCCGGATACGCTCGTTTCAGGCGAGCAATCAATTCAGCAGCAGACTGGTTACGCATGGTTGAACCTCGCTTAGTGAATCAGCGTGTTACCGGAGGGGCCGCCATCAGCAATCCGGTCAGAGATAGCAATCATTGCGCCGAACAGCGCTTCCATTTCGTCGTCGACACGCTGTTTGCGGTGAAGCAGTTCCCGGAAAGTTGCGGAGTAATAACTACGCACCCGCGCCAGCAGTAACGGCGGCATAGCCCGTTCAATTGCCGGGAGAAGCTGCGCGATTTTTTCGATTGATGCAGGTGAATCACTTTCAACCCAGCGGTAAATCTTCTGGATATTGCGGCTCAGTGCGTCAGGGTGGCTTTCGTCATACAACTCTGGCTTAGTAAATACGCGTCGACAATAGCCGATACAGGCGTTTTACGGCCACCAGGATAAAGCGCCCAGGCATTCATGGCCTCGCGAATGCGTTCATGCCTGATTTTCATGATTCACCTCACCAGAACGTTTTGCTTTAGCATGTTGATCGTAAACTTCAGGGTCGTATTGCAGGACTCCCTCAGAAGCTAGTTGCAGTCTCATCGCATTTTTTTCAGGAACGAGTTCACCCCAAACGGAAACTGACGCGGGGGCTACGCCCGCAGCTTTGGCTAATTTCGACTTGCTGCCGAAGTAATTGATTGCATCTTGTTTAAACACAGGCTCATCTCCTTAGGTTTTCCTAAGGATATTTGATCGTAGAGAAACTTAAGTCAAGAAAATTTAGAATTCTCTAATGATGGAAAATAAAACCTTTGGCTCGCGCCTTCTTGAAAGGCGAAAACAGTTAAAACTCTCTCAGTCCGCTCTTGCTAAGCTGGTCAAGGTTTCGCACGTCACAATCTCCCAGTGGGAAAGGGATGAAACCCAGCCAGCTGGTAAGAGGCTGTTTGCTTTGAGCAGTGGTCTGCAATGCAATCCAACGTGGTTACTTTATGGTGATGATGACCAGATTCCAGGTGAGCCTATTCCGCACCAGGAAAAAGAGTTATCGGAGGAACAGCAAGAACTGCTCGGGCTTTTTGATGCCCTTCCTGATTCTGATCGAGAAGGATTTCTCAATGAGTTGCGAGCACGCGTAGAGATGAACAACCAACGATTCGAAGAATTACTAAAAGTCAGAAAGCGCGCCTCGAAAAAGTAACCTCATTCCAAATTTTAAGTAATCCATTTTAATCAATGGGTTACTTTCTCACACCCTCAAATTTAAGTTTTTCTACAAAATAAATCTTGATTGAAAACTTAAGTTATTCTAAGTTTATCCCATCCAAACCAATCACTGCACAGTGACTGGCAAGAAAAAAACGTTCGGTTGGCCGCCTGAAGGCTAAAAATCAACAGGCTTTGCAATGCAGTGAATGCGGCTATGCGCACGCGGCACAGTTAAGCGGTAACACTCGTTTCTGAAAAGAGTGGGGTGGAAAAGAAGCTGTCGGTACCAGTTGTTAACTGGCTGGTATCACCGGGAGGCACCCGGCACTGCATTGCAAGGCCTGTTAGGTACTCAACACGCATGAGGGAAAGGAGATGATTCGAGACGAAGACAAGCCAGCATGGCGCCGGTTCTGGTTGAAGGTTGTTCCGTTTTTGGTTGCGGTCGCATCGGTAAGCGTTCAGTGCTGGGGTGGCGTATGAGCAGAAATGGTATTCGTTCACTGGTTATTGTTCTGGCCATCTGCCTTGTTGCCTGGTCAGCGACCATTATCAAAATTCTGCATGTTACGGGGGTGTTTAATGGCTAATTTTCTGCAAAGCAACCCGATGGTTAAAGCGGCTCAAACCAAACTCGCTATTGCGCAGTTCATTGGTAACAGTGGCATGTGGTCTGATGCCATGGCGTCAATAAAAGATATTCATGAAGCAGCAAAGCACGAAGAAGACCATATGTTTTGTGGTCGCACGGATTCACTTTCCGGACTTCAATTTCGGGACGTAGTTTTAAATTACGACCTGTACGGGGATTTAATTTCCGTCGATGCTGACTTGCTTACAGGGCAATATAAAGTAAATACCGAAGTTTCATTTTAATTATCGAATAAATGAATTAATGCCTTAAATGGCAGGTATCCACACACCTTAATACAGGAATAAATATGGAAACCGAAACACTCCACTGCTACAGCTGCGGCGGCTCCTTTGCACGCGAAGAGTTGCAGTATCGCCCCATCGGAAAGGGTGCATACCGTAAGCAAGCCTATTACTGCCCTGTGTGTAATGAGAAGCAAAAGAAGAAAGAAACACTTACGGCTGCAAAATCTTCTTTCCGAAACTCATTACCAACCAGACCAGCAACAGCCCAATTACGGCCTTCGTTCTGGAATAAATAAAATCAGTTTCAGTTAGCAATCCTGCAAAAGGAAATGACAAATATGAAAATAGAATTTATTGATAAAGGTGTAATAGCAACCGCGATTGTCACAAGTACGGTATTCGAATTCCGGCTACACAATCGCGCCGTTGATACTGCTTTATTCCTGGCTCCTTCCGTTCGTTCAAAGCGTAGCGGATTCTTTATTTTAAAAACGGTTATTTCCGGGAAAACAACCCATGTATTGCGTGCATACAAGGCTCTTCAGTCGGAGGCTTCACGATGATCGAGCGTGGAATGATTTTTAATGGAGAAATGGTGCGTGCCATCCTCGACGGCCGGAAGACGCAGACGCGGCGCCCAGTGAAATTCCCTGTACATGATAAAAACCTTGGGTGCGAGCTGGCTGGCAATGAACTGGCCGGGGAACTGTCGGCAGGCAACTATCTGAACAGCGCATTTGGCAAGCCAGACGATCGAATTTGGGTGCGCGAGACGTGGGGAGTCGTCAGCCACGAACTGGATGAGGATGGTCGAATCCAACCATGGACGCCAGACCGACCGGCTACAGCCATTCACGAAATGCCGTTTGGCAATGGCTATTACTCTGGCCACGCCATTTATGCAGCTGATGGTGATTTTACCTGGGGTGATGACGATGGTTATGAAGATGGTCGTTCGTGCTGGAAGCCATCCATTCATATGCCGAAAGCAGCAAGCCGCATTCTGCTGGAAATCACCGACGTGCGTATGGAGCGATTAAACGCTATCAGCGAGCGCGATGCTCAGGCCGAAGGAGTAGCGAAACTACGAGGGGGATTCTGGCAGCACTATCAGCCAGGTTGGACGCAGCATCAATTGAGCGCCCGCGGCTCATTCGTAACCCTCTGGAAATCAATCTACGGCAAAGAATCATGGAATTCCAACCCGTGGGTTTGGGTTATCGAGTTCAAACGCGTTGAAGGCGGTGCGGCATGAGTTTCTTCGAAATTGACTCACGATTTTTAATCGATACAGCATTTCACCGCCTGAAAATCATCCGTGACGATGGACTGTATCGCCACTTGCGCATGCAGCAGCCGGAAAATTCTTGCTACTACTACGACGTTATCACCTGGCCTGGTTACTTGACCGTAACCGGCGACATGGGAACCTGGACATTCAGTCGCATCGCGGACATGTTCGACTTTTTTGGCGCCTGGGAAGGTGGAATCAATACCCATTATTGGGCTGAAAAGCTAGAGGCTGGCGCTGGATGTTCGGCACGTGAAATGCTGGCAAAAGAGTATGACCACGATGCGTTCTGCAAAAGCCTGAAAGAGTCTCTAAGTGATTACCTGGAGGACGACGAAAGCACGGAGCATGAAGATGATGACGACTGGGACGACGATGACGATACACCGGATAGCGACAAAGCAGTGGTACGCGAAATCGTCCGCAACTTGTGCCGGACTGGGTTCAACAATGAATGGGAGGCTTATCAGGCTGTTTATGATGCTGATTGGCCAGAGGGCTGGAGTGCATGGGATGTTTGCGATGGACTGACATTTAAAACGTATACCAGCCACTTCCGGTGGATTCTCTTCGCTATCACTTGGGCAATCAGCAAATACCACAACACAAAGATTGTTGATAAAGCGATGGGTACGTTTCTGGCTGTGAAAGGCGCTATCACATAAATTGCATGATACGACTGTAGAAATTTAATGATTTCCAATAATCAACATTAAACCGGGGAACTGATTATAGTTTCCCGGCCATGAGGTTATTTATGGCCGATATTACTCAAGAAGATGAATGGGTGATGGAAAAGGGAATTGTAGCGAAGATGTATATGACTCCCCGGCAAATTAAATCTTACCGGGAGGGGAGATGGATCGAGGGCATTCATTATAAGAAGCACCCACCAGATCCAAAAGCTTCAGAAGGAAGGGTAACGCTTCTCTACAACTACACCAGGATTAATAGGCTTGTCGGGGAAACATAATGAATATGCCTGCTGGCGTAGAGCTGCATGGGAAAGGAATAAGAATTAGCTTTCTATATCGCGGCATACGTTGCCGCGAAGTTTTGCGGGGCTGGACTGTATCAAATAGCAATATAAAAAAAGCGGGCAATCTCCGTGCTTTAATCATGAGTGAGATTCAGCAAGGTAAATTTGACTATGCAAAGCACTTTCCTGAATCAAAGGCGCTTAAAAAATTCACCACAACACAAAAAATTAAAACCTTCGGTGAATTGTGCAAAGTTTATCTTAATGCCAAAAAGCTTGAGGTCTCAGCTTCGTCATACAGAGGCGCAGAATCACGTATAGCAACGCTTTGCGCTATTGTTGGAAGTAATACGCATATTGCGGATATTCAGCATACCGACCTGTTGAATTACAGGAACGCGCTATTAACTGGTAACACCTTTAGCGATCACGCGCCCTGGCTTAAAAGAAAAGGTCGCGCTGTATCCACGGTCAACGGCCTGATGAACAACCTGACTGCGTTGCTCAAGCTGGCGAACCTGAGCGGCTTTATCGAGCATACCCCTCACGAAGGTATAAAGATGCTTAAGCGCTCCAGGAGAGACCCGGATCCGCTTCTACAGAGTGAGTACGAAGGTTTCATCAAAACGTTATCTCCTCGGTATGTTTTGCTCTGGACTACAGCTATCTTTACTGGTCTTCGGCATGGAGAGCTTACAGCTTTAGCCTGGGAGGATGTGGACCTTGATAAGGGTGAGCTTCACGTCAGGCGTAACCAGACGAATGAGGGCCTGTTTGTGCCACCCAAAACCGAAGCGGGGATCAGAACTGTAACCCTACTTGAACCTGCGCTGAATGCTCTACGCGAACAATTCAAGCTAACTGGCGCATTAAGCAAAACCGAAATCACTTTTCATCATCGTGAGCATGGGTTAACTGAACAACAAAAATTGCGGTTCGTATTTATCCCCCCCAAAAACTGGCGCGGGGAAACGAAGTATTATGGCTCTCAGTCTCTGGGGTATAGTTGGGAGGCTGGATTAAAGAAGGCGGGAATCAGGAGCAGACGTCCTTACCAGTCGCGCCACACTTTCGCATGCTGGCTTTTAACTGCCGGAGCTAATCCGTCTTTCATCGCCGGACAGATGGGCCACGAGAATGCAAAGATGGTTTACGAGATTTACTCGAAGTGGATCGGAGAGATGGACCGCAACCAGGTAGAAATGCTGAATAACAGTTTTTCTGACGTTGTGTCCCAAGGGTGCCCCAAACGTAAGGTAGTAGGTATAAAAAACGTTTAGTTTCAGTAAAATAAAATCACTTGCCGGAATATTAACTTTATTCCAACATGAATGCTCACTACGCCGCAACGGCGGCGAAATAAAAAGCAGGAGCGGATATGATTACGCTGTGGGGCAGAAATAACTCGACCAATGTGAAGAAAGTGCGCTGGGTGCTGGAAGAACTCGACCTCCCGTATCAGCAAATTCTGGCAGGCCTGGAGTTCGGTCTGAATCACGATCCGGCCTATCTGGCCATGAATCCCAATGGGCTGGTACCGCTATTGAAAGATGAGACGACCGATATCGTGCTCTGGGAATCCAACACCATTATCCGCTATCTGGCCGCGCAGTATGGTCAGGATCGCCTGTGGGTGGAGTCGCCCGCCGAACGCGCTCAGGGAGAGAAATGGATGGACTGGGCCAACGGTTCGCTCTCGCCGGCCCATCGGCCGATTTTAATGGGGCTGGTGAGAACCCCGCCTGAAAAACGCGACCCCGCCGCGATTGAAGCCGGTATTGCCATCTGCGAGACCCTGTTCGCCATTCTCGATGACGAACTGTCGCGCCGTCAGTGGCTATCAGGCGACGCCTTCGGCCTCGGCGACATCGCCGTCGCGCCGTTCATTTATAACCTGCTGGAGACCGTGAAAACCTGGCAACCGCGCCCGCACCTGCAGCGCTGGTATCAGCAGATTAACCAGCGCCAGGCCTGGCGCAACGTGGTGATGATCCCGGTCACCTGATATTAGCCCGCCGGGCTCACCCTCAGCAGCTCGCCGTTGGATTCGTCGGTTAAGACATACAGATAGCCATCGGGTCCAACGCGCACATCGCGGATACGTTTACCGCGATCGCCCATAATCCGCTCCTGTTCCGTCACCTTATTGCCGTCAACCTTGAGGACAATCAGCGACGTATCCTTCAGCGCGCCGATAAAGAGCCTGTGCTGCCACTGCGGGAAGGTCGGCGCGTTGTAAAACGCCATACCGCTCACCGCTGGCGACTTCGCCCAGACAAACAGCGGCGCTTCGGTTCCCTCCAGCGTTTTGCCTTTGGCCTCCGGGATCGGCAGGCCGCTATAGTTAATGCCGTGCGTCGCCAGCGGCCAGCCGTAGTTTTTCCCTTTTTGCACCAGGTTGATCTCATCCCCGCCGCGCGGGCCGTGTTCATTTAACCACAGCGTATCGCTCCACGGGTTCATCGCCATCCCCTGGGGGTTGCGAATACCGTAAGACCAGATTTCCGGCCTGACGCCAGCCTGGCCGACAAAAGGATTATCCTCCGGGACCTTGCCATCAGCCGTTAGCCGCACCACTTTTCCCTGCAGCTTATCGAGATCCTGAGCGGTCGAACGCTGGTTATTCTCCCCGAGACCGATAAACAAATAACCGCGGCCGTCGAACACCAGCCGCCCGCCAAAATGGTTGCCGGTTGAAAGCTTCGGCTGCTGGCGGAAAACCACCTGGAAGTTTTCCAGGCGCTGGAGATCCTCGCTCAGTCGGCCGTAGCCTACGACGGTCCCGGCCTTGTCGTCACTCCCGCCTTCGGCGTAGCTTAGCCAGACCCGGCGCGACTGGGCGAAATCCGGGGCCAGCGCCACGTCAAGCAGCCCCCCCTGCCCGTTGGCCCAGACCTGCGGTACGCCCGAGATCGCAGGCGCGAGGCCTTTATCCCGCTGCCACAGCCGGAGCTCGCCGCCGCGCAGGGTCATCAGAATGCCCCGATCGTCCGGAAGAAAGGCCAGCGCCCACGGGTGTTCAAGCTGGTTCTGCAGTACCTCTACGCGCTCCCGGGCGGCAAGGGCAGCCGCAGGCAGCAACAGTGCGGTAAGGGCTATCATCAGGGTAATGGTCTGGCGCATGGCATACTCCTTTTGTCAGCAATGCGATAAGGGTAGCCAGCGTGGGAAAACGGGAAGGAATTTTTACATAACATTAATCGGGGGGAGCAGGCTCCCCCCGATCTCAGGCATGAGTAATGGGCTTGGAATCATTCAATTTATGAATATTTAGCCGCAATACCGCCAGGCAGCTTTCCAGCTTATCTACGTCGACAGCGATGTAGGACGGGCAGTCATGATGTCCGCTCAGCAGGCACACCGCCGCGGAAGCGACGGCTTCGCCCGCCAGCCTCAGGGCATCCTTTTCCTCCGGCGCAACGACGTGCTGCAGGCGCGGCGCGTGTTGACGCATTTCATGGCACAGTTCAAACAAGTTATCACGTAGATGGTCGTTTTCGCTGACTGACATATAGCCTTTTGCTTTACGCAGCTGTAAATAAGCATCGAGATCAATGTTGGCATTAATCAGCTTATTCATCAGGTTACGATATAGTCTGTCAACGCTCATCGCGGTTCCTCCTCTGTCGTCCTTTACCACAATCATAATATGGTCATTTTTTGTACAAAACGATGAGGCAGATCAATAATTCTCAGGTCATTAACATCCTTTACAATGTTACAACGAAGCTTAAAATCCCCACCTGCGACATCATCTCCTGAAAGCCAAAAATGTTATACGTTCTCATAAAAGTTAAAATTCCAACCCTGGGATATAAAATCATTTATTGCAGTAATGATCACAAATTAGCGCAATTCACGTTGCCAGAAAATGCCGCCGGGTGTCATATCATCAAATAAAATGTATTACGTATAACATTTAATAAGAACGGCAGGCATATCGATCCTGTTTGTAACCTTTATCTCTATCGCTTGAAGGAACTGAAATGATGACGCCCGGCAAAAGAAACTATATCTTGTTGAGTCTTTTCGATTTCCTCTACCTCTTCGCCTGGTCCTCGACCATGGCGTTCTTTGTGATCTGGACGACTCAGCACCTCGGGATTAGCGCAACGAAAACCGGCCTGCTCTACTCGGTCAACGCCTTTATTGCCCTGCTGATGCAGCCCTTCTTCGGCTTTATTTCCGATAAGTTCGGCCTGAAAAAGCGGCTGATCTGGATCCTGGTCGCCATGCTGCTACCGGTAGGCCCGTTCTTTATTTATTTGTACGCGCCGCTGCTGGTGCACAGCTTCTGGCTGGGTGCGCTGCTTGGCGGGGTATACCTGGGGATGATTTTTAACTCCGGCTGCGGGGTGATTGATTCGTATATTGATAAAATTTCGCGGCGCTACCAGTTCGAATATGGCCGGGTAAGAATGTGGGGATCGTTAGGCTGGGCCGCCGCCGCGTGGATCGTCGGCAAGTATATCGACAGCAATCCGAACCTCGCCTTCTGGCTGGCGAGTATCGCCATTGTGATTGCCGCGCTCTGTTTTATGCTGACCAAAATCGAGCTGACCGAAGCGGAAATGCAGAAAACCAGCGCGCTGAAAGTTTCGCATGCCCTGGAGCTGGCGAAGAACGGCCAGTTCTGGATGCTGCTGATCTTTACCCTGTTCGTCACGCAAATCTACGACACCTACGATCAGCAGTTTGCCCAGTACTTTTCTCTGCAGTTCCCGACGCCGGAAGAAGGCAATCGCTGGTACGGCATTTTGGCCTCCATTCAGGTATGCGGCGAGACGCTGTTTTTATGCCTGATGCCGTGGTTCGTGAACCGCACCGGCGCGAAATGGGCGCTGATCATCGCCGGACTAATCATGTCGGTGCGTATCGTCGGCTCCGCGATTCCGCTGGGCCCGGTGTGGATCGGCGCGGTCAAAATGATGCATGCGCTGGAAAAACCGCTGATTCTTGTGTCGGTGTTTAAATTTATCGCCGCCAACTTCGACAACAAGCTCTCCTCGACGGTCTACCTGCTGGTGCTGTTCGTCGCCTCCATCGCCACCGCGATTTACTCGCCGCTGGCCGGGTATTTGTACGACACCATCGGCTTCGCGCATACCTATTATATTCTGGGCGGCATCGCCGGGCTGTTTACGCTGATCTCGGTATTTACGCTGCGCGACAATAGAGAACCGACCGCGCCGGGGGCTGCGCCAGGCGCTGGCGTTGCGCAAAGCCATTAATCAAAATTCGCCCGGAAGCCTCTTTCGGGCGAATTAGCGGAAGCTCCACTGCACGCTCATCACAAATATGGCCGGGACGATAATGCCCGTTTCCACGCCGAAATAATCGGTAAAATTGTACTGCAGGCCATGATAAATATAGGGAGAGAAACCGACGCCGGTGATTTTCTTCGCCGTTCGATAGGTGCCTGAATCCCCGCAATCGCGAAAGGCTTTAAAGAAAAACTCGCCGGTATAGGCATAGACGCCCTTGAACGTCCAGCCGCTTGCCCCCGCGTACCAGTCTCTTCTCGCCCCTAGCGAGAGGCAGCGGTCGGCAAAGCTATTCTTCATAGTGCCGGCCAACAGGCTGTACTTTGAATCCGCTGACAGCTTGCGCTCAACGGAAAAAAATTGGTTATTGAATTTTTCGTTATATTGACCGTGATTGCCGGTCATGTGATAAACAAAGGAACCGGTATTGACCGAATATAACGCCATCTCGTTGGCATAAACGGGCGTCGCGCCAATCATGGCCAGCGCGCAGACGAAACCACCCAATTTTTTAAACATGGGAAACCTGATAAAAATAAAGACTGAAAGCAGCGGCTATTTTACCGCTTCAGGTTAAACCAGCTCTAAACCGACTTCCCCGGGTTGCAAGATAAAAGATGAATAACTCCCTTATTTTGATTAACAATCTGGATAATCATCCCGATAAAAAGAAACACGGACATCGCCAGGCTAACAAGAAAAGGAGTATAAACTTTCCGCCGATCTCTGTAGAATCCCTGCCCTGACCATCCCAATAATTGAACACTTTTTAAGCTATGAGCAATGTCACCCCTCAGCCGAAGATCGGCTTTGTCTCTCTGGGCTGCCCGAAAAACCTCGTGGACTCAGAACGTATCCTGACTGAACTGCGTACCGAAGGATATGACGTGGTTCCCTCCTACGATAACGCTGATATGGTTATCGTTAACACCTGCGGCTTTATCGATAGCGCCGTGCAGGAGTCGCTGGAAGCGATTGGCGAAGCGTTGAAAGAAAACGGCAAAGTGATCGTCACCGGCTGCCTGGGCGCAAAAGAAGATCAGATCCGCGAAGTGCATCCGAAGGTGCTGGAAATTACCGGCCCGCACAGCTATGAACAGGTGCTGGAACACGTCCACCACTACGCGCCGAAGCCTAAACACAACCCGTTCCTCAGCCTGGTGCCGGAACAGGGCGTGAAGCTGACGCCGCGTCATTACGCTTACTTAAAAATTTCCGAAGGCTGCAACCATCGCTGCACCTTCTGCATCATCCCGTCAATGCGCGGCGATCTGGTCAGCCGTCCGATTGGCGAAGTGCTGGCGGAAGCCAAACGCCTGGCCGACGCCGGCGTCAAAGAGCTGCTGGTGATCTCTCAGGACACCTCCGCCTACGGCGTTGACGTCAAACATCGCAGCGGTTTCCACAACGGTATGCCGGTCAAAACCAGTATGGTTAGCCTGTGCGAAGAGCTGGCGAAGCTCGGTATCTGGGTGCGCCTGCACTACGTCTATCCGTACCCGCACGTCGATGATGTGATCCCGCTGATGGCGGAAGGCAAAATTCTGCCCTACCTCGATATTCCGCTGCAGCACGCCAGCCCGCGTATTCTCAAGATGATGAAGCGTCCGGGCTCCGCCGACCGCCAGCTGGCGCGCATCAAGCAGTGGCGCGAAGTCTGCCCGGAACTCACCCTGCGCTCGACCTTTATCGTCGGCTTCCCGGGTGAAACGGAAGACGATTTCCAGATGCTGCTCGACTTCCTGAAAGAAGCCCGCCTCGACCGCGTCGGCTGCTTCAAGTACAGCCCGGTGGAAGGCGCGACCGCCAACGAACTGGCGGATCAGGTGCCGGAAGAGGTGAAAGAAGAGCGCTGGAACCGCTTTATGCAGCTGCAGCAGCAGATCTCCGCCGAGCGCCTGCAGGAGAAAGTCGGTCGTGAAATTATGGTGCTGATCGACGAAGTGGATGAAGAAGGGGCAATTGGCCGCAGCATGGCCGATGCGCCGGAAATCGACGGCGCGGTCTACCTGAACGGTGAGAGTAAAGTCAAACCGGGCGACGTTGTGCGGGTGAAAGTCGAACACGCCGACGAATACGATCTGTGGGGCAGCCGGGTTTAATTCCGGCCGCTTAACCTATCCCGGATGAAGGCGCTCGCGCGCCTTATCCGGGCGACAAAACCGCACAGGATTAACGTGCGGAGTGCTTTCCCGGACACCTGTCCGGGCTGCACAATCCTCGAACGCCTACCCTTTTATCCTCGGATCCAGCGCATCGCGCAGGCCGTCACCCAGCAGATTAAACGCCAGCACCGTCAGAAAAATCGCGATTGCCGGGAACAGCGCCACGTGCGGCGCCATCACCATATCCGCCCGCGCCTCGTTCAGCATCGCCCCCCACTCCGGCGTCGGCGGCTGCGCGCCAAGCCCCAGAAATGACAGGCTGGCAGCGGAGATAATCGACACCCCGATACGCATCGTAAAGTAGACCACTATCGATGATACCGTTCCGGGCAATATATGATTAAACAGGATGGTAGCATCGCTGGCGCCGATGCTGCGCGCCGACTCAATAAAGGTCTGCTGCTTAAGCACCAGGGTATTGCCGCGCACCAGACGCGCAAAAGCCGGGATCGAAAAGATCGCCACCGCGATGATGACGTTCGACATCCCGCTCCCCATTACCGCCACGACCGCAATGGCCAGCAAAATCCCCGGGAAAGCGAACAGCACGTCGCAGATACGCATAATGATGCGATCCCACCAGCCTTCGTAATACCCGGCCAGTAGCCCAAGTACGGTGCCGATGGCCGCGCCGATGAATACCGCCAGTACCCCGGCGGCCAGCGAGATCTGCGCGCCGACCAGCACCCGACTAAAGATATCCCGCCCCAGCGAATCCACGCCGAACCAGTGCATCATTGACGGGCCGTCGTTGAGCCGGTCGTAATCAAAATAGTTTTCCGCGTCGAACGGCGCAATCCACGGCGCCACGATCGCCACCGCAATCAGCAGCAGAACAAATACCCCCGCCCCCATCGCCACCGGCTGACCGCGAAACCGCCGCCAGAACTCGTGCCACGGGGTACGTATCTGCCCGGGTTTAATCCCCGGCATCGCGTTGATAGCCGCTTGTCTTCTCCAGTTGAGCAATCGCACCTTACTTGTACCTGATAGCCGGATTAATGGCGGCATACAGCACGTCCACCACTAAATTAATAAGAATAAACTCCAGCGAAAACAGGAGGACTTCCGCCTGAATCACCGGATAGTCGCGCATCTCCACCGAGTCCACCAGCAGACGCCCGAGGCCTGGCCAGTTAAAGACCTTCTCCACCACGATTGAACCGCCGAGCAAAAAACCGAACTGCAGGCCCATCATGGTGACGACAGGAATCATCGCGTTACGCAGGCCGTGCTTGAGCACCACCAGCGTTTCGCTGACGCCTTTCGCCCGCGCGGTACGCATGTAATCTTCATGCAGGACATCGACGAACGAGGCGCGGGTAAAGCGCGCCATCACCGCCGCCACCGCCGCGCCCAGGGTCAGCGAAGGCAGAATATAGTGGCGCCAGCTGTCGGCGCCCACCGTCGGCAGCCAGCCCAGCTCAACGGAAAAGACCTGCATCAGCAGCATGCCGAGCGCGAACGCCGGGAACGAGATGCCGGTGACCGCCAGCGCCATTCCCAGGCGATCCGGCCAGCGGTTGCGCCAGACTGCCGCCACGATCCCCGCCGCCATACCGAAGATCACCGCCCAGCTCATGCTGGCGAGCGTTAACCAGAACGTGGGCATGAAACGGCTGGCGATTTCGCTGCTTACCGGGCGACGCGAGGCCATCGAGGTACCGAAATCCCCTTGCACAATATTGCTGATATAGTGCCAGAACTGCACGTGCAGCGGCCGATCGAGCCCCAGCTGCTGGCGCACCATTCCCACCACCTGAGCATCGGCTTCCGGTCCGGCAATCAGCCGCGCCGGGTCCCCGGGCAGCATATGCACGAACAGAAACACCAGCACCGCCACAATCAGCAGCGTGGGGATCAGCCCCAGCAGGCGTTTAATCACATAATTGAGCATGCTTCTCCTTGCGCGAAGTCCCCGCAGCCTGCGCCCGGGGACCCGCAGCTATCTACTTAAGATCCGCCTGTTCAAAGCTAAATCCGGTATCCGGCTGGATATAGAATCCGGTCAGATTTTTACTGTGCGCCGAGACCAGTTTCTCTACCACCAGCGGCACCCACGGCGACTCTTTCCAGATAGTATCCTGCGCGTCTTTATACAGCCGCGTTTTTTCCTGCGCATCGGTGGTTTTCAGCGCGTCGTTGAGGTCTTTATCCACCTGGGGATTGCTATAGAAAGCCGTATTGAACAGGGTCGGCGGCCAGTTCTGCGACGCGAACAGCGGCGACAGCGCCCAGTCCGCTTCTCCGGTCGACGCCGACCAGCCGGTATAGAACATGCGTACGCCGCTCTCTTTCTGCCCTTTACCTTCCACTTCCGCCGCGCGCTGGCCCGCATCCATCGCCGTCAGCTGCGCCTTAATGCCCACCTGCGCCAGCTGCTGCTGGGTAAACTGCAGCACTTTCTGCGCCGTACTGTGGTTGTGCGACGACCACAGCGTGGTGCTAAATCCATTCGGATAGCCCGCCTCTTTCAGTAGCTCGCGGGCCTTCGCCGGATCGTACGGCCAGGCGCTGTAGCTTTCAGCGTAGGCAATTGACGGCGGCACCACGCCGGTCGCCGGGGTGGCATAGCCCGCAAAGGCGACTTTTACCAGCGCCTGACGGTTAATGGCGTAGTTAATCGCCTCGCGCACTTTGGGGTTATCAAACGGCTTCTGCGTCACGTTCATGCTGATATAGCGCTGCATGATCGACGGGCTGGCCACCAGCTCCAGCTTGCTGTTTTTCGCCAGCAGCGGCGCCTGCTCGTAAGGGATCGGGAACGCAAACTGCGCTTCGCCGGTCTGCAGCATCGCCGCGCGGGTATTGTTATCCACGACCGGGCGCCAGGTGATGGAGTCCAGCTTCGGCAGCCCCGGCTGCCAGTAACCAGCGAACTTCTTCACTTTAACGAAGTCGGTCTGATTCCAGGTGTCGAGCTGGTACGGGCCGGTGCCAACCGGATGGAAACCAATCTCTTTACCATATTTCTTCAGCGCCGCCGGAGAAATCATCGCCGTCGCCGGGTGGGCCAGAATATTGATAAACGCAGAGAAAGGTTGTTTGAGGGTGATTTTCACCGTTGTCGGGTCAACAGCCTCGGTGCTGGCGATATTTTTATACAGGTTATAGCGCTTGAGATGATTTTCCGGATTGCTGGCGCGATCGAGGTTCGCCTTAACCGCTTCGGCATTGAACTCGGTTCCGTCCTGGAACTTCACCCCCGGATGCAGCTTAATGGTATACACCAGGCCGTCCGGGGAAACGGTATAGCTTTCCGCCAGCACGTTTTGCAATTTCATCTCTTTATCAAGGCCGAACAGCCCCTGATAGAACGACTTCGCGACGGCCTGCGACAGCGTGTCGTTAGCATCATACGGGTCGAGGGTCGTAAAGTTAGAGCCGACCGCCACCACCACATCTTTTGCGGCAAAGGCCGGAGCCGCTGTCAGCGCCGAAGCGACGCCCAGCGCCAACAGCCATTTTCCTGAAACGCGTTGAGTCATGTTGTTCTCCTGAAATGCTGCATTATTGGTGTCGTTGTTAGCGCGCCAGCACGTCGGCGGCGGGCTCTCTGGCAACAAAGTGCCCCGGTCCCACCTGCTGTAATGGCGTACTGATCCCCTCTTCGCCCCGCTTGAAGATGTTGCCCGGCAGCTCGTCTGAGAGCAGCACGCGCTGCGGACGACGATGCGCAGGATCGGCCACCGGAACGGCGGCCATCAGTTTACGGGTATAGGGGTGCTGCGGGTTTTCAAACACGGCGCGGCGCGGGCCGATCTCGACAATGCGCCCGCGATACATCACCGCCACGCGGTGGCTGATGCGCTCAACCACCGCCATGTCATGGGAGATAAACAGAAATGCGATACCCATCTCACGCTGTAGATCGAGCATCAGATTGATAATTTGCGCACGAATCGACACATCAAGCGCCGATACCGACTCATCGGCAATCACCACTTTCGGATTGAGCGCCAGCGCGCGGGCAATACAGATGCGCTGCCGCTGGCCGCCGGAAAACTCGTGCGGATAGCGCCACGCATGCTCCGGCTCCAGCCCGACGCGTTCCAGCAGCCAGCTGACCCGCTCACGAGCGGCATCGCCCTCCAGCAGCCGATGCACGCGCAGCGGTTCCATAATCGAATAGCCCACCGTTTGCCGTGGGTCGAGGGAAGCGTAGGGGTCCTGAAAGATAAACTGGATATCGCGGCGCAGCGCCTGAAGCTTACTGTCCGTCAGCGTATCAATCCGCTGGCCGTTGAAGGTGATGCTGCCGCCCTGAGTTTCCACCAGCCGCAGCAGCGCCCGGCCGGTCGTTGATTTACCGCAGCCGGACTCCCCCACCAGGCTCAGGGTTTCGCCGGGCCATAAATCAAAGCTGACCTTTTCGACCGCATGCACCTCGCGGGTAATGCGGTTGAGGATGCCGCTGCGCAGCGGGAAGCGCGCCACCAGATCGCGAACTTTCAGGATCGGTTCCCCGGGCACAACGGTGTTCTGCCCCTCCGGCGACGGGCTCTGGTTTAACAGCGGGAAGCGGCGCGGCAGTGAAGTGCCGCGCATTGCCCCCAGCCGCGGCACCGCGGCCAGCAGCGCCTGAGTATACGGGTGCTTCGGGGCGCGGAAAATCTCCTCCACGCTGCCGGTTTCCACCGCTTCGCCGCGATACATCACCAGCACGCGGTCGGCGATATCGGCAACCACGCCCATATCGTGGGTAATAAAGATAACGCCCATCGCCATCTCTTTTTGCAGGACGGCGATCAGCTGTAAAATCTGCGCCTGAATAGTCACGTCCAGCGCGGTGGTCGGTTCATCGGCAATCAGCACAGCCGGTCGGCAGGAGAGCGCCATGGCGATCATCACCCGCTGACGCATCCCGCCGGAAAGCTGATGCGGATAGCGCGAGAGCATGGCTTCCGCTTCCGGAATGCGCACCTGATCGAGCATTTTCTTCGCTTCGCGCAGGGCCTCATCATGCTTCAGCCCCTGGTGTAAGCGGATAGATTCGGCAATCTGTTCACCGATGGTGAAGACCGGATTCAGTGACGTCATCGGCTCCTGGAAGATCATCGCCATATCCGCGCCGCGCACGCCGCGCATCTCGGTTTCAGACTGTTCGCTCAGCTCAATCACCTGCCGGCTGCGACGACGCAGCAGCAGCGCATCGCTGCGCACTTCGCTGACCGCCTGGTCGAGCAGGCGCATCAGCGCCAGGGACGTCACCGACTTCCCGGAGCCGGACTCGCCGACAATCGCCAGCGTCTCGCCGCGCCGCAGGGTAAACGACAGGTCGCGGACGGCGGAAAAAGCCTGCTGCTGCTGATTGAACACGACGTTCAGGCCGCGCACCTGCAGAACATCATCGGCATCGATTTCTTGACTATGCGGCAACGCCCTTTCCTCTTATTCGCGATAAATACCAATCGTGGGCGTATCGCCCGCATAACACCAGGCCCGGTACATGCCTTCGCTATTAAACGGCAGCGCCACGTTGCCTTCTCTGTCGATGGCGATCAGGCCGCCGCTGCCGCCCAGCGCCGGAAGTTTCTCCATCACCACCCTTTCGCAGGCCTCCTGCAGGCTGAGCTGGCTATACTCCATCAGCGCCGAAATATCGTAGGCCGCGAGCGTACGTATAAACACTTCGCCGGTACCGGTACAGGAAACGGCGACGCTGGCGTTATTGGCATAGCAGCCCGCACCGGGCAGCGGGCTGTCGCCGACGCGTCCCGGTAGCTTATTGGTCATGCCGCCGGTGGAGGTCGCCGCCGCGAGGTTGCCCGCCAGATCCATCGCGACCGCGCCGACGGTGCCCATTTTGTGCCGCTCATCCAGCGGCGCGGCGTGGTGATCGAGCACAATATCGTCGCCCTCCTGCGCCTGACGCAGCTGCAGCAAACGCTCGGAAGTCGAAAACAGGCTGTTATCGACCCGCGCCATACCGCGGGAAGCAGCAAACGCTTCCGCCCCCTCGCCAATCAACAGCACGTGCGGGCTTTGCTCCAGCACCAGCCGCGCCGCCAGCACCGGATTGCGTAAATGCTGAACCCCGGCCACGGCCCCCGCCTGTAAGCTGTAACCATCCATCACGCAGGCATCGAGCTCATGGCGGGTATCGCGGGTAAATACGGAGCCAATACCGGCGTTAAATAACGGGCACTCCTCCAGCAGCCGGACCGCTTCGGTTACCGTATCCAGCGCGCTGGCCCCGGCAGCCAGCATTTTTTGTCCACTATCGACAATCGCCGACAGCGCCGCCACGTACTCCCGCTCGCGCGCCGGCGTCATCTGCGCGCGGCTAATCGCCCCGGCCCCGCCGTGAATTGCTATAACCGCCTTACCCATTGCGCCATTCCTTAACGATAAAGTGTATAAATATCATTATCGTGCTGACTGTCCTATACAATTTTTGAATATAGAAAGAGCGGACGGTGATGTAAAGCTTGTCGCCAGATGGGTTATAGCCCGTCTCTCTTTTCTGCCATAATAGGCGTTTTCGATGTTTGCCCGCAGGAGAAACCCATGGATTTTACCGCCGGACTGATGCCGCTCGACACAGCCCTGACCCAGATGCTCACTCGTATTACGCCGCTGAATGCGACGGATACCGTACCGCTGTTGCAGGCCTTTTCGCGCGTGACCGCCCATGATCTCGTTTCGCCGCTTAACGTTCCCGGTTTTGATAACTCGGCGATGGACGGCTACGCCGTGCGCCTGGCGGATCTCACCGACGGCGCAGCGCTGCCGGTGGCCGGCAAGGCCTTCGCCGGTCAACCCTTTGACGGCGTCTGGCCCGCGGGCACCTGTATCCGCATTATGACCGGCGCGCCGGTGCCGGAAGGCTGCGACGCGGTGGTGATGCAGGAGCAGGCCGAACAAACCGATGAGGGTATCCGCTTCCTCGCCCCGGTGAAAAACGGGCAGAATATTCGTCGTCTTGGCGAAGACATCGCCCACGGCGCGGTCGTCTTCCCCGCAGGTACCCGCCTGACCGCCGCCGAGCTGCCGGTCATCGCCTCGCTGGGGATTGCCGAGGTTGAGGTGGTACGTAAAGTGCGGGTGGCAGTCTTCTCCACCGGCGATGAGCTCCAGCTGCCGGGCCAGCCGCTGGCCGACGGGCAAATTTACGATACCAACCGCCTGGCGGTGCACCTGATGCTGCAGGAGCTGGGCTGCGAGGTCATTAACCTCGGCATTATTCCCGACGACCCGGCTAAACTGCGTGAAGCCTTTATTCAGGCTGACCAGCAGGCCGACGTGGTGATTAGCTCCGGCGGCGTTTCCGTCGGCGAGGCGGACTACACCAAAGCGATCCTCGAAGAGCTGGGGGAAATCGGCTTCTGGAAGCTGGCGATTAAGCCGGGTAAACCTTTCGCTTTCGGCAAGCTCAACCACAGCTGGTTCTGCGGCCTGCCCGGCAACCCGGTTTCCGCAACGCTGACCTTCTACCAATTGGTTCAGCCGCTGCTGGCGAAGCTGTCCGGCAACGTCGGGCAAGCTCAGCCGATGCGCCTGCGCGTTCGCGCCGCCTCCGGCCTGAAGAAATCGCCGGGCCGCCTCGATTTTCAGCGCGGCGTGCTGCAGCGCGGTCCGGACGGCGAGCTGGTGGTTAGCAGCACCGGTCACCAGGGCTCGCATATCTTCAGTTCATTCAGCCTCGGCAACTGCTTTATCGTTCTCGAACGCGAGCGCGGCAACGTGGAAGCGGGCGAATGGGTGGAAGTCGAGCCGTTTAATCATCTGTTCGGAGGGCTGTAATGGGCGTGGAGCTGAGCGATGCGGAGATGCTGCGCTATAACCGGCAGATTATTCTCCGCGATTTCGATTTTGACGGTCAGGAGCAGCTGAAAGCCTCCCGCGTGCTGGTCGTCGGCCTCGGTGGGCTGGGCTGCGCCGCCGCGCAGTATCTGGCGGCGGCAGGCGTGGGCCTGCTAACCCTGCTCGATTTCGACACCGTCTCGCTCTCCAACCTTCAGCGCCAGACGCTGCACAGCGACGACACCATCGGCCAGCCGAAGGTCGACTCCGCCCGCGCCGCGCTGGCGCGGATTAATCCCCACGTTCAGCTCACGGCGCTCAACGCGCGGCTGGAAGACGAGGCGCTGGCGGAGCAAATCGCCGCCCACGATCTGGTGCTCGACTGTACCGACAACGTCGCGATCCGTAACCAGCTCAACGCCGGATGTTTCCGCCATAAAACGCCGCTGGTCTCCGGCGCGGCGATTCGCATGGAAGGGCAAATCAGCGTCTTTACGTATCAGGAAGATGAACCCTGCTACCGCTGCCTGAGCCGCCTGTTTGGCGAAAACGCCCTCACCTGCGTCGAAGCCGGCGTCATGGCGCCGCTGGTCGGCACCATCGGTTCGCTGCAGGCGATGGAAGCGATTAAGCTGCTGGCCCGCTACGGCAGCCCGGCAACGGGAAAAATCGTCATGTACGACGCCATGCGCTGCCAGTTCCGTGAAATGAGGCTGCCGCGTAACCCTCACTGCGAGGTGTGCGGTACGCCCTGACCCTTTTCCGGCGGCGCTGTCGCCGGATGTTTTGTGACCCGCAGCGGCATTTTAACCTTCATTCTCCTTCCTCTTTATGCTTGTTGATTTATATCAATGCAGCTTTCATTCGAAAGTAATTTAATCTTCATATGCAAATAAGAGGGTGAATCATGATCTTCAACATTCAGCGTTATTCAACCCATGACGGCCCGGGGATCCGCACTGTTGTCTTCCTCAAAGGGTGTTCGCTGGGCTGCCGCTGGTGCCAGAATCCGGAAAGCCGCGCCCGCACGGCGGATTTGCTGTATGACGCCCGCCTTTGCCTGGACGGCTGCGACCTCTGCCAGCAGGCTGCGCCGGAGGTGATTACCCGCAAGCTGGACGGTCTGATTATCCACCGCGAAAAGCTCACCGATGCGCATATCGGCAAATTGCGCGACTGCTGCCCGACCACGGCATTAACCGTGTGCGGCGAAGAGAAAAGCGTCGACGAGATTATGGCCACGGTGCTGCGCGACAAACCGTTTTACGACCGCAGCGGCGGCGGCGTCACGCTTTCCGGCGGCGAGCCGTTTATGAATCCCGAACTGGCCCGACAGCTGTTTGAGGCCAGCCACAACGCGGGGATCCACACCGCGGTCGAAACCTGCCTGCACGTGCCGTGGAAATACGTCGAACCCGCTTTGCCGTTTATCGACCTGTTTCTCGCCGACCTCAAGCACGTCAACGAAGCGATTTTTCAGCAGTGGACGGACGGCAGCGCTCGCCGGGTGCTGGATAACCTGCAGCGCGTCGCGCAGGCCGGAAAGAAAATCATCATTCGCGTGCCGCTGATCCAGGGCTTTAACGCCAACGAAAGCGATATTGCCGCCATTACCGATTTTGCCGCTGACCGTTTACAGGTTGGCGAGATCCACTTCCTGCCTTACCACACCTTAGGCATGAATAAATACCAATTACTCAGTCAGCCCTATACCGCTCCGGATAAACCGCTTGCTGCACCCGAGCTGCTCGCCTTCGCGCAGCGCTATGCTCAGAGCAAAGGTTTAACGGCGACTCTACGAGGATAACCTTATGACAACGTTGAAACTGGACACTCTGAGCCCGCGCATTCAGGCGCATAAAATGGCGCTGGTGCATATCGTTAAGCCGCCGGTTTGTACCGAGCGCGCCCTGCACTATACCGAAGCCTATCAGCAGCACCTGGATAAGCCGATCCCGGTACGCCGCGCGCTGGCGCTGGCTCATCACCTGGCGGAACGCACGATCTGGATTAAGCACGATGAACTGATCGTCGGCAACCAGGCCAGCGAAGTTCGCGCGGCGCCTATCTTCCCGGAATACACCGTTAGCTGGATCGAAAAAGAGATCGACGACCTCGCCGATCGCCCCGGCGCCGGGTTTGCCGTTAGCGAAGAGAACAAACGCGTGCTCCACGAAGTGTGCCCGTGGTGGCGCGGTCAAACCGTACAGGATCGCTGCTACGGCATGTTTACCGACGAGCAAAAAGCGCTGCTGGCGACCGGCATTATCAAAGCCGAAGGCAATATGACCTCCGGCGACGCTCACCTTGCGGTTAACTATCCGCTGCTGCTGGAAAAAGGCCTCGACGGCATGCGGGCGAAAGTCGCCGAGCGCCGTTCGCGCATTAACCTGACAGTGCTGGAAGATCTGCACGGCGAGCAGTTCCTTAAAGCCATTGATATCGTGCTGGAAGCGGTCAGCGACCACTGTAAGCGCTATGCCGGGCTGGCGCGCAGCATGGCCGCGACGGAGAGCCGCGAATCCCGCCGCGACGAGCTGCTGGCGATAGCCGAAAACTGCGATATTATCGCCCACGAGCCGCCGAAAACCTTCTGGCAGGCGCTGCAGCTGTGCTATTTCATCCAGCTGATTCTGCAGATCGAATCCAACGGTCACTCGGTCTCTTTCGGCCGTATGGACCAGTATCTCTACCCTTACTATCGCCGCGACATTGAGCTGGCACAATCATTGGATCGCGAACACGCCATCGAACTGCTGCACTGCTGCTGGCTGAAGCTGCTGGAAGTGAACAAAATTCGCTCCGGCTCGCACTCTAAGGCTTCCGCCGGTAGCCCGCTGTACCAGAACGTCACCATCGGCGGCCAGAATCTGGTGGACGGCAACGCGCAGGACGCGGTGAACCCGCTCTCCTACGCCATCCTGGAATCCTGCGGTCGGCTGCGTTCGACTCAACCTAACCTCAGCGTGCGCTATCACGCGGGCATGAGCAACGACTTCCTCGACGCCTGCGTGCAGGTGATCCGCTGCGGCTTCGGCATGCCGGCGTTCAACAACGATGAAATCGTCATCCCGGAATTTATCAAGCTGGGGATTGAGCCGCAGGACGCGTACGACTATGCCGCTATCGGCTGCATCGAAACCGCCGTCGGCGGTAAATGGGGCTATCGCTGCACCGGGATGAGCTTTATCAACTTTGCCCGCGTCATGCTGGCAACCCTGGAAGGCGGCCGCGACGCCACCAGCGGCCAGGTTTTCCTGCCGCAGGAACATGCGCTGTCAAAAGGCAACTTCGACAACTTTGAACAGGTTCTGGCCGACTGGGATACGCAGATCCGCTACTACACGCGCAAATCTATCGAGATTGAGTACGTGGTCGACACCATGCTGGAAGAGAACGTGCACGATATTCTCTGCTCGGCGCTGGTCGATGACTGCATCGAGCGCGCGAAGAGCATCAAGCAGGGCGGCGCGAAGTATGACTGGGTATCCGGTCTGCAGGTCGGCATCGCTAACCTCGGCAACAGCCTGGCGGCGGTGAAGAAGCTGGTGTTCGATCAGGGCGTTATTGGTCAGCAGGAGCTGGCAAAGGCGCTGGCTGAAGACTTCGAAGGCCTGACCCACGAGCAGCTGCGCCAGCGCTTAATCAACGGCGCGCCGAAATACGGCAACGATGAAGACAGCGTGGATATGCTGCTGGCTCGCGCCTACCAGACCTATATCGACGAGCTGAAGCTGTATCATAACCCGCGCTACGGTCGCGGCCCGATCGGCGGCAACTACTACGCCGGCACCTCGTCCATTTCCGCCAACGTGCCGTTTGGCGCGCAGACCATGGCGACGCCGGATGGCCGTAAAGCGCACTCGCCGCTGGCGGAAGGGGCCAGCCCGGCCTCCGGTACCGACCATCTCGGGCCGACCGCGGTAATCAGCTCGGTGGGCAAACTGCCGACCGGCTCAATCCTCGGCGGCGTACTGCTTAACCAGAAGCTGAACCCGGCCACGCTGGAGAACGAATCCGATAAGCAAAAACTGATGGTGCTGCTGCGCACTTTCTTCGAGGTGCATAAAGGCTGGCATATTCAGTACAACATCGTGTCGCGCGAGACGCTGCTGGAAGCGAAGAAACACCCAGACCAGTATCGTGATTTAGTGGTCCGGGTGGCCGGTTACTCGGCGTTCTTTACCGCCCTGTCGCCGGATGCACAGGACGATATTATCGCCCGTACCGAGCATACGCTGTAAGTCACATTCCCCGGCTTGCGCTACGCTTAGCCGGGCTACAGGTTCGAAGCCGTTTACGGGCCGGTAGTTCGGGTAAGGCGTTTACGCCGCAATCCGGGGTTTTATGCTGCACAGAGGTGAACGCAAACTTTCATTCGAAATAAATTTGTGCTCCCCATCACATTGTAATTAGAATGTTACTGGTCGAAGTTAAGCCAGGAGCATGTGTTATGACCGTTAAAGTTATCGTCACCGATATGGACGGAACTTTTCTCAATGACGCCAAGCAGTATGACCGCTCGCGTTTTCTCGCGCAGTTCGCGCAACTCCAGCAGCAGGGTATTGAGTTCGTGGTCGCCAGCGGCAACCAGTACTACCAGCTGATCTCTTTTTTCCCGGAAATCCGTGACCAAATCTCCTTTGTTGCCGAGAACGGCGCGCTGGTTTACGAACGCGGTCAACAGCTGTTCCACGGCGAACTCACCCGTCATGAATCCCAGGTCGTCATTGGTGAACTGCTGAAAGACCCGCAGCTCAACTTCGTCGCCTGCGGCCTCGAGAGCGCTTACGTCAGCGAGCGCGCGCCCGAGGCGTTCGTCACCCTGATGTCAAAGCACTACCATCGCCTGCAGCGCATTAGCCGCTATCATGACATCGACGACACGCTGTTTAAGTTTTCCCTTAACCTGCCGGATAGCGAAATCCCGCAGCTTATCGACAAACTGCACGTCTCGCTGGACGGCATCATGAAGCCGGTCACCAGCGGCTTTGGCTTCGTCGATTTGATTATCCCCGGCCTGCATAAAGCCAACGGTATAAGCCGCTTGCTTAAGCGCTGGAACATCTCGCCGCAGGCCTGCGTAGCCATTGGCGACAGCGCTAACGATACGGAAATGCTCAAGCTGGTGAAATACTCTTTCGCGATGGCCAACGCCGCCGAAAGCATCAAGGCGGTGTCGCGTTTTGCCACCGATGATAACAACCACGACGGCGCGCTGAACGTCATTCAGGCCGTCCTCGACCACACCGCCCCGTTCAACGAGTAACGCCACACCCGGGGTTTACCGCCCCGGCTTCCCGTTTTGTGCACCTCCGCATAATTTTAAACTTGCATTAACTTAATTTTAACTTAAATTATCATATGTAAGATAAATTACTTTCGAATGAAAGATGAGAGGTCATTATGGCTGTTACCCATACCTGTGAAACTTTACCCGCCGACCCCAAAGCGGCCATCCGCCGGATTAAACAGGAGCTGCGGGCGCAAATTGGCGACGTGCAGGCGGTGTTCGATCGGCTGACGGCGCGTATCGCCGCGCGTCTGGAAGAGATTGACGCCCTTAAGGCCAGCGGTCAGGACGTCTGGCCAACGATCCCGTTCGCCGATATTGCCCGGGGCCAGGTCACGGAAGCCCAGCGCGAGCTCATCAAGCGTCGCGGCTGCGCCGTTATCAAGGGCCATTTTTCTCGCGAACAGGCGCTGGCGTGGGACAACGCAATGCTCGAGTATCTCGACCGCAACCATTTCGATGACGTTTATAAAGGTCCCGGCGATACCTTTTTCGGGTCGCTGGAAGCTTCGCGCCCGGAAATCTATCCGATTTACTGGTCCCAGGCGCAGATGCAGGCGCGACAGAGCGATGAAATGGCCGCCGTGCAGTCGTTCCTCAACCGTCTGTGGACCTTTAACCGCGACGACAAGCAGTGGTTCGACCCGGACGTCAGCGTCATTTACCCGGACCGCATTCGCCGCCGCCCGCCGGGAACCACCTCGAAAGGTCTGGGGGCGCATACCGATTCCGGCGCCCTGGAGCGCTGGCTGCTGCCGGCCTATCAGAAAGTGTTTGCCGACGTGTTTAACGGCAACATTGATGCTTACGACCCGTGGGACGCGGCGCACCGCACCGAAGTCGAAGAGTATACGGTCGACAACACCACCAAATGCTCGGTGTTCCGCACCTTCCAGGGATGGACCGCGCTCTCCGATATGATCCCCGATCAGGGTCTGCTGCACGTGGTGCCGATCCCGGAAGCGATGGCTTACGTGCTGCTGCGTCCGCTGCTCGACGATGTCCCGGAAGATGAGCTGTGCGGCGTCGCGCCGGGCAAGGTGCTGCCGATTTCGGAAAAATGGCACCCGCTGCTGATCAAAGCCTTAAGCTCTATTCCGGCGCTGAATGCGGGCGATTCGGTATGGTGGCACTGCGACGTGATCCACTCGGTCGCGCCGGTGGAAAATCAGCAGGGCTGGGGCAACGTGATGTATATTCCCGCCGCGCCAATGTGCGAGAAAAACCTCGCCTACGCGCAGAAGGTCAAAGCGGCGCTGGCGCGCGGCGCTTCGCCGGGAGATTTCCCCCGCGAGGATTATGAAAGCGACTGGGAAGGCCGCTTTACGCTGGATGACTTAAATATCCACGGTAAGCGCGCGTTGGGGATGGCGAATTAATCATCATATAGCCCCTTCGCTTCAACGGCGGTACGGCGGTTACCGGCGCGTATCCGCCGCACCGAATCGCGTACCGCCAGCGTCCCATGCAGGAGTAACGCGCCGTGCGGCGCATCGGGACGGATCAGTCTCTGCTGTAATAAATGTACCGCTTCGACCCCTAATTCATCGCGTGGGACGTGGACGGCGGTTAGCGGTACATCCTGGATCGCCGCCAGGTTAAAGCCGTCGATGCTCATGACGGAAACATCCTGCGGGACGCGCAAACCGCGTTTTTGTAATGCGGCGATCGTGCCTGCCGCCATAAAATCACCGCCCACCAGAAATGCCGTCGGCAGCGGGCCATCGCCGCGCTGATCCAGCCACTCCCCGACTTTTTCCTCGGTATCCCTGGCGCTGAAGTTGGCCACAGCGAGTAAATCCCTGCCGTCAACGAAACGGAGATTACGCGCCCGCCACGCCTGCTTAATGCCCAGCAGACGCAGCTCCATGGTATAGCGGCGCAGGCACATCACGTTCATGATCGCCTGATGCCCCATCTCAAACAGATACCGGGCGGCGAACTGGCCGATCAGCCGATGATCCGGCGCCACGGAGGGTAAACGCATTCCCGCGTCGTGGCAGTTAATCATCACGCAGGGCTTCGCCAGATCGGCCGCCAGATCGTGAATATGCGGATCGTCGATACCCAGTAAAATCGCGGCCTGGGTCGATGCTTCATGCATGCGCTGCAAAAACAAATTGGCATCGCTGTCGTTCTCTTCCAGCGCGCAATAGCGCAGGTGTACCTCATGCGGCATAAGGGCGCTATTGATGCTTTGAATCACCCGATAGTAGTAAATATCCGTGCGTTCATCGAAAGCGCGCTGAGGGGCAAAGACCACCAGATTATTGAGCAGCATTCGCCCGGCGGCGATACCCTCCATCACGCCCAGCTCGCGGGCGCAATCCAGTACCCTCTGGCGAGCCCTGGCGCTGGTATTTGCTTTTCCCGCCAGCACCCGCGATACCGTGCTCACCGACAGCCCGGTACGCGCCGCGATTTCGCTCACTTTCAGCTTTTTGTCCATTTTGTGATCGCGCTCTACTTTGCTCATGAAAAAATTTTCATATTGAGAATGTGAATATTTTTAAGCGATTTGGCGATGTCATACTGCGATCTGGATCGTCCCATGAAAATATTTGCAGAATTGTCGCTATTGCCCGCTCGCATTCTCCCTTAGCCTGAATTGGTCCAACACCTTTGAGATTAGTCAACCAATAGTGTCGAGACATCAACCTTAACAAACAACGAAATAGAAAATTTTTGCGACAACTCAGCAAGCGGGTTGGTCAATTTTCCCTACTACATGTCTCGTGGAGAGTTCTATGAGCCAAGGCCTCAATAATGATATGGCGGTCAGTAAATCGCGCCGCATAGTGAAGAACCTGCGCTGGTGGATGCTGGTGCTGTTTTTACTCGGCGTCACCGTTAACTACATCACGCGTAATTCGTTGGGGATTATCGCCCCGGAACTAAAAACCTCCCTGGGTATTACCACTGAACAGTACTCATGGATAGTCGGCGCTTTTCAGCTGGCGTACACCATTTTCCAGCCGCTCTGCGGCTGGCTTATCGACGTTATTGGCCTCAAGCTCGGCTTTATGATCTGCGCCACCCTGTGGGCCATCGCCTGCATCGCCCATGCCGGGGCGGGGAGCTGGCTGCACCTGGCGATTCTGCGCTTTTTCATGGGCGGCGCTGAGGCGGCGGCGACGCCAGCCAACGCCAAAACGCTGGGTGAGTGGTTTCCAAAATCCGAGCGGCCGATCGCGGCAGGCTGGGCGGGCGTCGGCTTCTCCGTGGGCGCCATGCTGGCGCCGCCGATTATCTACTTCGCACACGCTTCGTTCGGCTGGCAGGGGGCATTCATGTTCACCGGCGCGCTGGCGCTGCTGTGGGTCGTACTGTGGTGGGCGTTCTATCATAACCCGGAAAAACACCCTAACCTCGGCAAAGCTGAGCTGGCGCTGATCCAGCAGGACAATGAAACGCCGCCGGTCAAACTGCCCTTCTTTACCGCGCTGAAAACCGTATCGAAAAACAAGCGCTTCTACGGTATCGCCATTCCGGCCTTTATGGCTGAGCCCGCCTGGGCGGTGCTGAGCTTCTGGGTACCGCTCTACCTGGCGAAAGAGCACGGCATGGATTTAAAACAAATCGCCATGTTTGCCTGGCTGCCGTTTCTGGCGGCCGACCTCGGCAGCGTCGCCAGCGGCTATCTGACCAAACTGTATACCCGCTGGTTCGGCTGTTCGCGGGTGAACTCAGTGGTCGCCAGCTCCGTCACCGGCGCCTTCCTGATGATTTCGCTCGCCACCGTGGCGATCACCCGCGATCCCTATATCACCATCGTGCTGATTTCGATAGGCGGCTTCGGCCACCAGATCATCTCCTGCATGCTCAGCGCGCTGGTGGTGGAGTCGTTCGATAAAGGACAGATGGCGACCGTGAACGGGATGCGCGGCTCCGCCGCCTGGATCGCCAGCTTTCTGTTCTCGCTGCTGATTGGCGTCACCGCCGACAAAATCGGCTTCAACCCGCTATTTATCGCCATGGGGTTCTTTGACCTGATTGGCGCGGTATTCCTGGTGGCATTTATTGCTGAACGTCGCGCAAAACGCGCCTGAGAGTGGATGTAAAAAATGAAGACTTTGAAAAACTGGACTTTGCACCAACGGCTGGACCACCACGTTGAGCTGATCGTAGACGGCCAGCACACCCTGTGTCTGTACGTGCTGGAAGAGAATATGTTCCGCGTGCTGCTAAAGCGGCACGGCCAGCTGGCGCTGGATCGCACCTGGAGTATCGCTCCCCAGCAGGACGTGCCGTGGGAAGGACGCCCGCGCGAAGATTTGAGCGGCTTTAGCCTCCCCGCCTGGCAGCTCACGGAGCATAGCGATACCCTGAGCATCGCCACCGACCAGCTGCGCGTCACCGTCCACCAGCCGCTGTGGCTGGAATGGAGCTATCGCGATGAGGCCGGCGAGTGGCAGCCGCTGGTTAACGACCGCCCCACCAGCGCCTACCTGGCGAATGCGCACGGCGACGGCGTTGCCCACTACCTGAGCCGACGCAAAGACGAACGCTTCTACGGTCTGGGCGAAAAAGCCGGCGATCTGCAGCGAAACGGGAAGCGCTATGAGATGCGTAACCTCGACGCCATGGGCTATAACGCGGCGAGCACCGACCCGCTGTACAAACATATTCCGTTTACCATCGCGCAGCGTAGCGATGTCAGCTACGGTCTGTTTTACGACAACCTGAGCAGCTGCTGGCTGGATCTCGGCAACGAAATCGATAATTACCATACCGCCTATCGCCGCTGGCAGGCGGAAGCCGGCGACATCGATTACTATCTTTTTTCCGGCAAACGGGTACTGGATATCACCAAAGCGTTCGTACGCCTGACCGGCAAAACGCTGTTCGGACCGAAATGGAGTCTCGGCTACAGCGGTTCGACGATGCACTACACCGACGCGCCGGATGCGCAAAACCAGCTGATGAACTTCATCCGCCTGTGTGATGAACACGCCATTCCGTGCGATTCGTTCCAGCTCTCTTCCGGCTATACCTCGATTGACGGCAAGCGCTACGTCTTTAACTGGAACAACGACAAGGTGCCGCAGCCGAAGGTGATGAGCCAGGCCTTCCACGATGCCGGACTGAAGCTCGCCGCCAATATTAAGCCCTGCCTGCTGCAGGACCATCCGCGCTATAACGAGGTCGCGGAGCGCGGGCTTTTTATCCGCGATTCACAGGCGGATGCTCCCGAGCGCTCCAGCTTCTGGGATGACGAAGGGTCGCACCTTGACTTTACCAACCCGCAGACCGTCGCCTGGTGGCAGGAAGGCGTGACAACCCAGCTGCTGGAGATGGGTATCGACTCCACGTGGAACGATAATAACGAGTATGAAGTCTGGGACGGCGAAGCCCGCTGTTACGGGTTTGGCGAGGAAATTGCCATTAAACATATTCGCCCGCTCATGCCGCTGCTGATGATGCGCGCGTCGCTGGAGGCTCAGCAGCGCTTTGCGCCGCACAAACGACCGTACCTGATCTCTCGCTCCGGCTGCGCCGGGATGCAGCGCTACGTCCAGACCTGGAGCGGCGATAACCGTACCAACTGGGATACGCTGCGCTATAACACCCGCATGGGGCTGGGAATGAGCCTCTCCGGGCTGTTCAACGTCGGACACGATGTTGGCGGCTTCTCTGGCGATAAACCGGACCCGGAGCTGTTCGTGCGCTGGGTACAAAACGGCGTTATGCATCCGCGCTTTACCATTCACTCGTGGAATGACGACCAGACGGTCAACGAAGCCTGGATGTACCCGGAAGTCACGCCGGCTATCCGTTCAGCCATTGAGCTGCGCTATCGTCTGCTGCCGTACCTCTATACGCTGCTGTGGCAGGCTCACGCCGACGATGAACCGATGCTGCGTCCGACCTTCCTCGATCACGAACGCGATCCGCAGACGTTTGCCGAATGCGACGACTTCCTGCTGGGTCGCGATCTGCTGGTCGCCAGCGTCGTCGAACCCGGTGAGCGTCAGCGCCGCGTCTGGCTGCCGGCCAATCAGGACGGCTGGTACGACTTTGATAGCCACCAGTGGTTCGCGGGAGGCCAGTGGATCGTCCTTGATGCGCCGCTGGAAAAACTGCCGCTGCTGGTTCGCGCCGGAGCAGGCCTGCCGCTGAGCGAGCGTATCCGCCACGTCGATGCGCAAAAAGACGATTGCCGCGAGCTGAAACTCTTCCCGCTGAAGGGCGTGGGGACCCGTCGCGGCCTGCTGTTTGAAGATGATGGCGAAAGCTGGGGCTATCAGAATGGCCATGCGCTGTGGGTAGAATGGGAAATGGTTTGCGATAGCGCCAGCATCAACCTGAAGGTGAACGCGCGCGGCGATTATCGTCCGGCGTGGAAAGCGCTGAAGGTGTCGTTGCCGGCGGGGGAAAAACGCAGGCTGCTGGTGAACGGTGAAGAAAGGAGCGAGTGGCGAGTATAGCCCTCACCTTTTTCGCGTTGCCACCGGGAAATTCAGCCACGCAGCCTCTGCTCCCGGGGGCGGCGCTTGACGCGCCTTTCCCGGGCTACAGGTTCACCGCCGTCTGTGGGCCAGTAGCCCGGACAGATGCGCAGCATCGCCTCCGGGG
>NZ_WCIN01000024.1:0-4841 GCF_009025755.1 Klebsiella sp. RCJ4 | reverse complement strand
TCATAACGGGGGATTTCAAGATACACATCATTTATCTTGTTCATCCAGATAAGCCGCGGAGGCACCAGTTGTGGTTCACGGCTTTCCGGCATATCCGTTTTCCAGGCACTGACGGGAGGGTTAAGCTTCGGTTTAGCGCGAACAAATAAATTGTCGGTCATTTCCCTTTCCTTGTTGACTGTCCATAATATCACTTATTCCGGCAGCGTTTCACGAGACCGAATAACAGGAGTGCTACCATCTGGTGCGGTGGTGGATTCCCGCCCCCACTCTTCCGGCCATTTGTCTGCTTTTCGTGGACGCCAGCTGTCGGGTCTGCCTTTATTTTTGGGCTCTGCGGGCACTGGCTCGCCTTTCATATACAGGCAGAGGAAACTCCAGACTTGCTGTAACTCTGCGGGCTCTCCGTCTGCAAGCTGAAAACGATGGATGACATTATACGTTCCCGGTTCGCAGACCGAGCCCCATAGCCGGTCACTGAGATGATGCAGCCCCGATTTATCAGCGGCAAACCAGGCATCAGCCGCAAGACGCACAGCCTCTGGAGGTAAAGCGTCATTTGATTCATGCCAGGCAGACAGCAAACGCCAGATATTACGGACTTCAGCTTGTGCGTGTTCAGCTCCCCAGTTCAGCATCCAGGCATCACCACCGGATTTACCACTCAGTGTCCTCAGTTCACCCGTACAGGACATCCAGTGCCACTGAGTCGTTGCGGCAAGCAGACCTGCCAGCAACTCAGGGTCAGCAGTCGCCTGCAACAGTTCAAGGCGCAGGGGTTCGAACGCAGGGATACTGACGCCCGGTTTGATGTGTTTGCACAAATCAGCCAGCCAGACAGCCATTTCATCAGGCGAAAGTGCTGAATTCAGCCAGCCGCAGACATAGCGCTTCTCGTACAGTGCTTCTCCGAATGCATAGGTTTCACTGCTTCGGACCAGATCTTCATCCAGAGACCCGCCCGGAGAAGCAAGCAACAGCAGAATCGGACAATGCTCCGGCGACCAGGCTAAATCCGGACGCAATATCCTGCGCAGGGCATCGCTACCGTGGCTATTCCTGAGCATGTCTGCGTGCAGAGGATCCCAGCTCGCCACCTTTTTTAGCGGATCAAGCACCAGGTAGCGGTATTCATTCTGTCTGGCATTCAGGGCATCAGTTAAGTTAGTGAGGGTATCCATCAGAGCGCACTCTCCACACAACTGGCCGCCGGTGGCAGTTCAGGTTGTGCCGGGCTGAAGCTCTGTGATGCCAGATGGTTCAGGCTGGCTGATTTGGCATTCACATCACCAGGCGTCAGAATATTGACGCCAGACGGGTCGATGACCACAGCGGTTTTACCGCAACATAAAGTAATTTTCTTGCTTGCCTGAATCACCACCTCATCGTCTTTACTGATGATGGTCATGCTTTTCAGGGAGGTCAGCATCATTGCATCCCCTTGTGCCTGAATATCAACCTTACCCTTATTGGCATACATCTTGATGCCCAGCGTTTTGGCAAACAGGCTGATGATCTCGCCTGCCGCAACGGTGAATTTTTTGAAGACGCTAAAGTCACTGTTCTCGCCGGAGGTCTGAATAAAGTTCTGTCCGCTGCTGATTTGGATGCTTTGCGGTGATACCTGAGCTATCCCGTCCGGGGCGCTCATCAGCAACGCGGACTGCTGCAGATCCTTGAGAGAGGATCCCAGCAATGTTTTTTGCGCCTGGATCTGCGCGAGTTCAGCCTGTGCAGTGGCTACAGCATCGCTCAGTGATTTCGCTAACTGCTGCGCCTGATTGAGTGTCCCCAGCGCCGCATCCATCGCCAGAACCTGTCCCTGACCTTTGATTTGTGCATCTGCGGTGATGAAAATACCCTGCTGTGCACGAATAGCCCCCCAGCGGTCCGTCCTGAGCTCAAAACCTTCCCCGCGCTGTTGTTTCTTGCTGTCGACCAGATGTCCGAGATTCAGCTGGCTCTTGCCGCCGTACTCCGTGCTGACCTTGATATGCTCTTTCCCGCGCTCGTCGTCGAGGCGGATTTTGTTGTTTGCCGGCGTGCGCAGGACGTTGCGTTTGTAGTTGCGGATGGTGACGTGGTCGCCGTGCGCCGAGTCGTGCAGCACCCCGGCGATGTACGGCCGGTCCGGGTTACCGTCCTCAAAACCAATCGCCACTTCGGTGCCTGCCAGCAGCGGCAAGTGCAGACCGTAAGTGTCCCCGGCATACGGCCGGGACTGACGAACCCACAGGCTCTCGAATCCGGTCTCCCAGCTGTCCCGGTCAAACAGCATGTTGACGCGGTAGCGGCCGTCCTTATCGATATGCCCGTAGGTGTCATTTTCAGTGGTACTGGTGACGCGGGCCGGTACGGTGCCTGCCATCACCGGACGACTGCCGGGCGCCGGGCGGAAACTAAAATCCGGGCTGTCCGGGATACCGTCAAACCTTATGCCAAAGTCCTCATCACGCCGCGCATGGCTGTGCATCGCCGTGATGACCACGCCCTGCGCAAACACCTCAGCCACTTCGTACCCGCCGGTGACTTTCAGCAGCATCCCCGGAGAGAGGGTCGGGCAGCTGGTGACGGCCCGGGTCTGCGTCTGGCCATTCAGGTAGCGTTCGTGACGAATGCGGGCATAGAACGCCCCGGACTCCGGTGCCGGATTACGGTCATGGGAGTTTCCCGCCGTCAGGTAGTTATCCGCCCAGTGATAGGCCTCTCCGTAAGTGGTGGCATCTCCCCTGGTCGCATCAACGAGGGTGTTCATGTCTTCCGTGGCCTGGCGGTAGTTGTAATCGCGGGTGCTGACCTGCTTCTGCACCACGTTATGATGGCTCTCCATCTCCCACACCGAGTCCACACCCTGCGAATGCTGCCCGGATGGCGGCGCCGACGGCAGCGTCAGGCCTTTTTCATACCCCTGCTGGCTGTCGTAAAACTCCACCACGTCGATGTTCAGCCGCGTGTCGGTGGTAAAACGAAACCAGAGACCGACCTCACCCAGCAGGCGGGTGATAAAGTGCAGGTCGTTCTCACCGTACTGCATCACCTGTTCACGGCGCGGATACTCTTTTGAGAGCGAGAACAGAAAATCCTGACCGCGCATGTTGTGACGCTCGCGCAGAATTTTTTCCACGATTTGTGGGACCGACATGTCCTGATAAATGGCGTTCTGGTGCGAACGGTCAAGCAGCGCCAGGCGTGGCTCAAGCGTCAGGGCGTAGCGGGTTTCGTCCTTTGAGGTGCCCAGGCGTTCAAAACCCGTCACCACTCCCTGAATCACCCGCACCGGCTGCTGGATTTTGATGCCGTAGCCCTGGTCAACCGGGGCCTGCAGCGTCAGGGAAGCCGCTTTCATCAGCATCATCTCTTTGCTGATGGTATGGTCAGCGCTGGTGAACTCAATACGGTAGCGGAAGGGTTTGCTCAGGGCTTCATCGCCTTCAAACGCCAGTACATCGGGCTCGGCGTCACAGCCTTTCACCGAAAGCAGATGATGGCTGTGGCTGAATCTTAACGGAGGATTATTGCTCATGCGTGCACTCCTTCTGTGAGGTCAAACTCCAGTCCGATACCCTGAGCCAGTTCGATTTCCGGCTGCAGATCCGGCCGCTCGTCAGATTGCGCATCCAGTAACGGGCGCAGGCGCTCCAGTTGGCTCTGGCCAAGCGTCAGTAAGGGCCACAGCCCATCACAGCGAGCCAGGTTAGGTTTCCCGCCCAGCGCCATCAGCAGATGAACGCTGCGGATGCTCTGCTCTCCGGCAAGCGAGGCCAGCAGCCAGTGCCCCGGCAAAATTTTCGCATGGGTGCGGGTCTGACAGAGCGAAACCGCCCCTTCCATCGCACGGGCACAGTAAGGGTTCAGACATCGCAACAGGCTGGCTGGATTTTCCATGAATCTCTCTCTTTGTCAGTTCCTGGACACGCTACCGCCCCTCGCTGTTCACCAAAGCGCATAAGGTCAGGCAGACAGATTGTATTTTTCTTTGCTGAGTGCCCGCATATCAGGCTCTCAGCAAAAAACTGTGGACAGGAAACCCCGCCCGCATCAGGCGATTGCCCTAAATAATTCGTGTTGCAGGCAGGCGGCAAGTTCGTGAATCCCCGGGAGCATAGATAACTATGCAACCGGGGTGAGCGGACGTAGCCAACGCACCTGCGGCGCGAAGTATGACGGGCAATTACGCGGTGGCGCGTTCGTTCCAGCTATCGGAATGAATGATGTTGCCGTCTTTGTAGGTCCAGGTGATTTTTTCGTAACGCAGTTCTACGCGCTCAAGATGGTTGTGCTTCTCTTTAGAAGGATCCTTGATGTCGTACATTTCAGGGCTCACTTTCACCACCTTCACGTTTTCGAGTTTGGTGTTGAAGTACTCCACTTCCTGGCCCGCGTCGTTGATCTTGTACCACTTGAATTCCGCAGACTTGAGGGTCTGACCGGTGGTCACCGCCTTGTACAGATACGGGCTGGACGAGTCGATTTCCTTGGTGAACAGGAACGGCGTGTGGATACGGGTGCCGGTCAGTTTGCCGGTGTTGTTATCGGTCGGGATGTACAGGTTATGCTCCTGAGCGACAACTTCGATGCTGCCCTCGCGATCCTGAACGTCCACAGATCCTTTAATGTCCGCACCGCCGTCGTCTTTCAGCCAAAGATAAACAGGAATTGCCATGGAATTACTCTCCATTGTGTTGTGATGCGCCATCATCCTGCGATGACGCTGGGTATTTGCCGGGTATCTGACAGGCATTGGCCTGCGGTACCAGACTGATTTCGACACGGCGGTTGAGCGTACGCCCTTCCGGAGTGTCGTTGGTTGCGACAGGACGGCTTTCGCCATAGCCCTGCAC